>CAYVSF010000006.1:9405-20299 GCA_964453775.1 uncultured Bacteroidales bacterium | reverse complement strand
ACAGACAAAGTAGATTCTGAACTCCCGGCACCTGAAGATGGTATCATAGAAGAACTTCTTTTTGAAGAGGGAGACGTTCCTCAAGTAGGGCAAGCCATTGCTATATTAAGGACTGAAGGGGAAGAAGCAGATGAAGATGCTTCTGAAAGCGAACCAAAAAAGACAGAAGAAAAAGAAAAGAAAAAACAGGATAAGAACGGCAAAGAAACACAAGCAACAATTGCGGCAGAGGAAAAAGAAGAGGAAGAGGAAAAAGAAACAGAAACAGGACAGCTTGGAAGTAAAACCCCAGGTGGCAAATTTCTTTCCCCTCTGGTAAGAAGTATCGCCGAGAAGGAAAATGTCATGCCAGAAGAGCTTGATAACTTAAGGGGAAGTAGCAATACAGGCAGAATTACCAAAAAAGATATTATTGCCTATTTGGAAAGCCGAAAATCGGGTGGTGGATTTGCAACGCAACCCGCTTCTGCAGCCACCAAACAAACAATCGAAGACAAACCTAAAGCTGGCCCCGCAGAAGGAGCTTACCAGGGAGATTATGAAATTGTGAAGATGGATCGCATGCGCAAATTAATTGCCGATCACATGGTGAATTCAAAACGAGTCTCACCGCATGTAACCTCCTTTGTTGAAGCAGACGTAACAAACCTTGTAAAATGGAGGAATGCTAATAAGAAAGAATTCCAGGAAAAAGAGAATACCAGACTTACATTTACTCCTCTGTTTATCGAAGCTGCCGTTAAAGCACTTAAAGATTTTCCAATGGTAAATGTCTCTGTGGACGACACCAACATTATTGTTAAAAAGAACATTAATATTGGAATGGCCACTGCATTACCATCCGGAAATCTAATTGTCCCGGTAATCAAGAATGCCGACAAACAGAATTTACTGGGTCTTGCCTCTTCGGTTAATGATATGGCAGAAAGGGCAAGAGATAATAAATTAAAACCCGAAGAAATTCAGGGAGGCACCTTTACCATTACAAACTTTGGTACCTTTGGTAATATTAGTGGAACACCTATAATTAATCAACCACAGGTGGCCATACTTGGAGTAGGTTCAATTGAAAAGAAACCTGCTGTGGTAGAAACAGAAGATGGTGATATGATAGGCATCCGATATAAGATGATTCTATCATTGGCCTATGACCATAGAATTGTTGACGGAGCACTTGGAGGAATGTTCCTAAAACGCGTAGCAGATATCTTGAAAATTTTGACACCCACCGCAAATTCTAACTGGCAAGCAACTATAAAAAGCTAATAAACCCGTCTTAATCGGACGGGTTTATTTATAACTTTTTCTTAAAATTCAATAATTTTGTTACATTTGTTACTGAACCAACTGAATTTAGGGCAAATGAAAAAAACAATCACTTTAATTTGTCTCCTGCTGGCTACTTCTTATTCCCTCATAGGTCAGTCAAAGCAAGAATTAAAGAGAACTTTTGTAAATGCCGAATTCTCGCTACTATACGAAGAGTATAAAGAAGCCCTTCCTTTATTTTTGGAACTTTACGATTTTGGAAAAGACGATGCTTATATCCAATATCGAATAGGGCAATGCTATTTGAATATCAGAAATCAGAAAGATAAAGCCATTCCTTTCCTGGAGAATGCAATTCAAGATATTTCCGAAAACTTTGATGTTGGATATTATAACGAAAAGAATGCACCCATAGAAGCTTACTATCAACTGGGAATAGCATACAGGGTTAACAATAGAATTGAAGATGCCATAGAAGCTTTTACAAGGTATCAGGAATTGCTGAACAGGCAATCGGAAAAAAAAGAAGAACGGCAAAAACTACTAGGCATGCAGCTTCAATCATGTTATAACGCACTTGAATTGAGAAAAACACCTACCAATATTCTTGAGGTTAATTTAGGTCCTAAAATCAATTCGCCGTATCCAAATACAAATCCTGTAGTTTCGGAGAAGGAAGATGTTTTAGTTTTTACCAGTGAGCTGAGATTCTACGATGGAGTCTTTTTTACAAAAAAGAGAGGTGGGACCTGGTTGCCAGCAAGAAATATATCACTTGATTTTCAATCGGACCGCCCCTTAAAACCTGTTTATATCAGCCGTGATGGAACTACCTTATACCTGCAAAGAAATGATAATGATGATTACAACCTTTACACCAGCAAGTATGTGGATGGTTTCTGGCAGGCTCCGGAAAAAATGACTTCCAACATTAACACTGCGGCTGCTGAAACCCATGTTTGTTTATCGCATGATGAACAGACGCTCTATTTTACAAGCAATAGAGAAGGTGGTTTTGGGGGCTTTGATATTTATAAATGTAAAAAAAATGCAGATGGCCAATGGGGCCAACCCCAAAATATTGGTCCACCTGTAAATACAATTTTTGATGAAGCAACGCCTTTTATGACTGAAGATAACACGCTCTACTTTAGCTCCCAGGGGCATTTCAATATTGGAGGTTTCGATATTTTCACTACAAAAGTAAATGGAGATCATTTCAGCGAACCAGAAAATCTTGGTTTACCATTTAATACTACCGATGATGATTTATTTTTCTTCCCGATTAAAAACGGTAGAATAGCCTATTATGCCAAGTATAAAGAAAATAGCCTTGGTGAACATGACATCTACCGGATTACAATTTTAGATAAAGAAAACATTCCGGAAACAGAAAAGGCAATAAAAGATTCCCTCCAAAATCAAAACCAGTAAAAACACAAACCCTGAATTCGTTCAATGGTGGTTAAAAAGATCATAACTTTATTGCTTTGACATACTCATTATTAGTCATTTTTCATTAAATTCGTAAAGATTGTTAAAAAATGAGTTATGTTCAAGAGAATTCTTATTCTAATCCCTCTATTTTTATTAATGCTGCCTGCAAATAGCATTGCCCAGGAAACTTATGAGCTTGAAGAACAATTTTTAGATGCAGACAGTTGGTATTATTATGAAGATTACAAGGAGGCCCTGCCCCTGTTTATGAAAGTTCTGGATGCCGAGCCGGAAAACTATAATGTGAATTATAAGATTGGCATCTGTTACTTAAATATACCAGGACAAAAAGAAAAATCAATCCCTTACCTGGAAAAATCTATAGAAGGAACAACCAGCAGATACCGGGAAAATGTATTCAGTGAAAAAGAAGCTCCTCTTGATGCCTATTTTTATCTTGGAAATGCCTACCTGATCAACAATGATTTTAGTAAGGCAAAAAAATCCTATGAAACATTCAAAGATAAAATAGAAGAAAATAGAGGAATTCTCAATCTAAATAAAGAAGAATATAACAAAGAATATTTGGCTAAACAGATAAAGTCATGTGAAATTGCTGAAAAAGAGAGAAACAATCCACAAAGTTTTGTCGCTTCAAATTTAGGAAACCCTATAAATACAAGGTTTTCCGAACTCACACCAGTCATTTCCGGCGATGGAAAATCACTCGTTTTTACAGCCCAACTACAATTTTACGATGCTATTTTCTATGTTAAGAAAAATGAAAACGGCGAATGGGGCTTTCCCATTAATTTAATGGGACAACTAGCCGTAGATGATAATACGCACCCGACATCCCTCTCCTTTGATGGAACTAAAATGTATTTATATCGTGACGATAATTTTGACGGGAACCTTTATGTTTCAGAATTAAAGGAAGATGGAATGTGGAGTAAGGCGAAAAAGCTGGGAGAAAATATCAATACAAAATATTGGGAATCGCATGCTGCAATTTCTCCCGACGGGAAAAAACTATATTTCACAAGCAATCGTGAGGGTGGTTATGGCGATCTTGACATCTACGTATCAGAAAAAACAGCAGAAGGAAAATGGGGGCCTGCAAAAAATCTTGGCAATGTAATCAACACCCAATGGAATGAAAACACCCCTTTCCTGGTAAACAATGGAAAAACACTCTACTTTAGTTCAGAAGGACATCATAGCATGGGAGGGTATGATATTTTTGTGTCCAATTTAAATCTAAACCGCACATGGACAAAACCATATAACGTTGGCTATCCTGTTAACACTACCGATGACAATCTTTTCTTCACCCCTACATGGGATGGAAAATCGGGCTATTATGCACAATTTACAGACAGAGGCTATGGCGGTAGAGATATTTTTTACCTGCAATTGAGCAACATTCCACAACCACCGGCATTCAGGGTTGAAAAATTGCACGTAATGGATAATGAACAGGATAGAAATACACAATATTTTCAACTTGTTATTATAGACACCAAAACGAATGACACCCTGGCTATATTGGATCCGGACGATCCAGCCATTGAGGACTACACCACGGAAGACGGGAATTATCATATTGTTTATGAGAGTCGAATCCTGGACAGAAACGGTGAGCAAATATACATTTCGCAGAACTATGAAATCAAAGAAAAATTTCTTGACCCCATAGAATTAAATAAACCTGAAGATTCCCCGGAAATGGCTACCGTTCCAAAAATTAAAACTGAAAAAGATAATTATAACATGGAAGGGGCTCCTGAACAGGAAGTAAAAATTAAATTAAGCCTTCAGCAGGGAAATAAGCTATTTGTCACCACATTCGTTGATGAAAAGGTCTTAAATACAGAAGAGTTTGATATCAGGGATGAAAGCTTTATCTATGAATTCACTCCGGTGGAAGGGCAAAGTCAAATTGAATTCAGGCTTGTGGATGCCTTTAACAATGAAAAAACCAAACGTATTAACGTCAACTTTAGCCCTCTGGATCAGGATGCGAAGCTGGCAATTCAGGATCAAACAATTGATTTTAGCAATGGTCAGAAAAAAGTAAAAATCAAACTTTCTCTTGAAAAAGATTCAAAGCTTTATGTTGAAACCTATATGGATGATGAACTTATTAACCAGGAAAGTTTTGATATCAATAAAGACGACTTCGTTTACGAGTATGAACCCAAAGAAGGAAAATCAAAACTAAATTTCCGCCTGGTTGATAAGTATAACAATGTCAGAAATGAAGAGGTGGTTATATCGCATAAACCCATTGAAAAGGAGCTGGCCAGCCTGCTAAAAGATATATCTAGCTATGAACATAACAATTTAAAAAGCGCCATTGAAAGCATTGACGTCGAAAACATTAGCAATACCCAGGCGCTTATTGAAGCCTTCTATGAGAACGGAAAAACAAAAGGTTTCTCCAGTGAGGAACTGGATGCTATATTGATATCGGTCTTTTTACTGGAAACAAAAGATGGTACAACCTTAATTCAGGACCTGCACGCACTTGCTACAGGAGAACTTAAGACAGCCCTTGATTCTCTTGTTAAAAGAAAAGAAAACTTTCAAAATAGTGACGAAATCCTTTTAAAACTCCGGGAAATGGCTCCTTTATATGGATATACAGAGAATGACATTTCAGAGCTTATCAGAAGGTATATCGTTGAATACTATAGTAAAGAAGAACTCCTTGCATTACTAAAAGCACTAAGCGAGATCGACCCCAGGGAATATCTCCAAAACCTTGATGCTTCGGCACTCAACATAACGACAGCAGACGAACTGATAAGCTTACTTAGCAGACAGAAAATAGCCGACGAAGAAACCACAAAACTGCTTGAGGCATTATTAAAAGGGAAATTGTTAACAGAAAAAATTGAGCAGGAAAATATCAGTAGCGAAGCAAAACCAAAATCACCTGCAGATGAGGAAGAGCAAAGCTTCATGAATCTTTTAATCTATTTTGTCCTTGGCTTTGTTGCTATTGGTGTGATAATTCTATATTTTAACAGAAGGAAAAAGCGAAAAATCAGAAGATAATAAGACTAAATTACCCGTATCAAAATACAAATAGGAAAGTGTAACCGCTGCCATTTCACGGTGAAATTTGCTTTCCCTAAAAACCACTTAAGATATGAAAAGAGTATTTTCCCTTTTGGTTATTGTGCTTATTTCTTTCCCTGTTTTACGTGCACAGGAAAATATAGATCTTAAAGAGACCTTCCTTGATGCTGAATACTATATGCTTTTTGAAGACTTTCGTGAAGCACTCCCGCTTTATATGCGATTGGTTAATAACGGACATGAAAATGCTTACATTCAGTATAGGATTGGACAGTGTTATATTCAAATTCCCGGTCAAAAGGCAATGGCGATTCCTTATTTGGAAAAAGCAATTACTGACATTTCAAATGATTTTAAAGAAGGCTCTTTTAAGGAAACTAAAGCCCCCACGCAAGCGCTTTTTGAACTTGGCATGGCCTATCAAATTAACAATCAGCTAGATAAAGCCATTAACTATTTTCAAAAATTTAAAAACTCACTGGATGTAAAGGATATTTATAATATTGATTACGTCGATCAACAAATTTCCTCCTGTGAACATGCGAAAGATTTAATGGGAAATAAAATTCCATATAGGAAAGAAATTTTGCCGGAAACCATAAACACAGGGTTCCCCAATATACGTCCAGCAATTTCAGCAGATGAGAAGAGCCTTATATACACCAGTAAACTTAAATTTTACGATGCTATTTTTTATTCAAGAAATGTGGATGGAAAATGGACAGAACCGGTAAATCTTACGCCACAGCTTAAAACAGATGGCGAGATGTACAGTTGCAGCCTCTCTGCAGATGGCAAAACCATGATTGTTTTTAGAGATGATACCTACAATGGAGATCTTTATATTACGCACTATAACGAAGAAAATGATCGCTGGGAGGTGCCTAAAAAGCTAAATAAACATATTAATTCGAAATTCTGGGAAACACATGGAGCTTTATCCCCGAATGGTAAGACAATTTTCTTTACCAGCAACAGAAAGGGCGGTTTTGGCGGATTGGATATTTATATGTCTAATTACGATGAAGCAAAAGAAGAGTGGGGAGAAGCGATCAACCTCGGGCCTGAAATCAACACCCCATACAATGAAGAAACACCTTTTATTACTCAAAATGGGGAAAAACTGTATTTTTCATCGCAAGGACATTATACGATTGGTGGATTCGATATTTTCTATGCGAAAAGACTGGATAACAATACATGGTCGTCACCTGTAAACATTGGGTATCCTATAAACACAACGGATGATGATCTCTTTTTTAACCCGGTACAAAATGGCAGATTTGCTTATCATTCAGTTTTTACAAAAGAAGGCATGGGGCAGGAAGACATCATTAAATATGAAATCTTTTCACCAGAGAATCCCCTGGAGGTTGAACTAAAAGGAAAAATTAATTTGCAGGACAGAAGAATCGAATTTCCAAAAAAAAACTTTTCCATTAAAATTATTGATTCCCTAAAAGTGGAGACCCTGGCTAAAATCCACCCTGATGAAGCAGGAACCTTTAGTTATAAGCTAGAACCCGGAACCTATAAAATTGTATTCAACAGCAAGGATTATCAACGCGAAGTAAAAACGCTATACATCCCGAATGAGTATTCCAGAGATATATATACCCTAAATGTTGAACTTGTTCCTTTGGCTGTTACCACAGGAAAGTATATCACTATCAAGAGTGTTTTCTTTGGCTTTGATAACTACACGCTTACCAGAGATGCGAAAATTGAATTGGAGCGTCTTTATAATATCATGAAGAAAAATCCGAAGCTTTATATTGAAGTGATTGGCCATACGGATGCCATTGGTTCAAATGAATACAATTATCAACTATCGATAAAAAGGGCACGTTCTGTGATTGATTACCTTGCGGATCAAGGAATATCTCCCCAACGTTTCGTGGCGAGAGGAGAAGGTAAAACAATGCCCGTTGCTATTAATACCAACCAGGATGGGACAGACAACCCTGAAGGAAGAAAATACAACAGAAGAGTTGAACTAAAAATACTCAAATCGGATCAAAAAATTATTCTAAAAGATGACATTAACATCCCGGAAAATTTAAAAGCCAGGAATCTAACATACAGTGTGCTTCTTATGAAATCAGATAAGCAACTGTCGGCCCAATATTTTGATCAGTTTGAAGTATTAAAACATTACGAAATTAAAGAGCACCATGGTATCAAATTTTCTTATACAATTGGCGATTTTAAAAATAAATCGAACACAATTGAATTGCTCAACAAAGCTTTAGAGGCCGGTTTTTCAGATGCAGAAATAATCAACAGCTATCAATTGAAAGAACTTGAAAGCGAACTTCAAAAAAGTGAAAAAAGCGAACAGATAATTCATACCATACAACTAAAAGCCACAAAATCACCAATAGACTTAAGTATCTTCAAGCCCCTGGAAGATGTTAAAGAAATCAAATGCATAGATGGATATTATCGTTATATTTATGGGCGATATCCGGGCTATTCCGCCACAAAAAAAGAGTGGCAGAAAATTGTTGAAATGGGATACCCCGATGCTTTTATTATGCCGGTGAAACATTATGAAAAGCTCAATAAGTGAAACACTTGAAGGCCAACTGGTAAAATTAAGGGCCCTGGAACCAGAAGATGCAGATCGTATTTTTGATTGGGAAAATAATCCGGAATTCTGGGAGGTAAGTAACACCTTAATGCCCTTCTCCAAACATATTATCAGAAATTACATTGAAACAGCTCCTGATATTTTCCAGGCCAAACAAATCCGTTTGATGATAGATTTAAAACTCCCGGAAAATAAAACCATTGGAACAATTGATCTTTTCGATTTTGATGCTTACCACCACAGGGCCGGTGTAGGCATACTTATTAGCGAGAAGGAGAACAGGCATAAAGGATATGCTCTGGATGCGCTAAAAACCCTTTCCAGCTATTGTTTTTCAAAGTTGCAGTTGCATCAACTCTACTGCAATATTCTGGCCGATAATGTAGTTAGTATTTCCTTGTTTAAGAAAGCAGGCTTTATTGCTGCGGGGCTAAAAAAAGACTGGGTGTGGACACCAGAAGGTTACAAAGATGAGTATCTTTTCCAACTGATAAAAGAATAGCTATAAACCACGATAATCGGGAAAATCATCTAAAAATTGATATTGATTATCTTTGAATTGGAGACAATAGTGCTTAAGTCCGTTTGTTACACCTATATAAGGCGAATTGAATTCTAAGTTGTAGTTGATGACCTGTTTAAAAACCTCCTCCTTTATATGCACCTGCGGGGCTTTGCATTCAATAATCATAAGTGCTTCGGCTTGTTTGTTGTAAACTCGAATATCTGTGCGATAGGCATGTTTGCGATGTGTAAATCCACCCTCCAAATTGATCAACCCTGATGGAAAATGCTTGCTTTCCTGCAAATAGGCCACCATATGTTGTCGTACCCATTCCTCCGGTGTTAGTACTAAATATTTTTTTCTGATAGGATCCCAAATATAAGCTTGCTCTTTATCCTCTTTGATTTTAAACGTATATTCAGGAAAATTCAACTGTGACATTTTCAACAACTTTGCATAAGTGATAAAAGCCTGAGATTTTTGATGAAATTTCAATATCGAAATATCGAACTTTTTTATCTCATATAAAAATTTTAACATTGTCGAAGTAAAGATGATTGTTTTGTATCTTAGAGGAATCAAACCTTAACTTATTCCTTGAAACAAATTCGGTGAAATGCTTGTTTCATATGAATTATAAACCCGAGCAATATGAAAACAAAAGAAGAAATAGTAAAAAACTGGTTACCAAGATATACAGGGGCACCTTTAGATCAAATTGGTGAATATATCCTACTTACGAATTTTCATGATTATATCCAGATCTTTGAGGAGACTTTCAATACAAAAATTATTAATCCTGATGCTCCGATGCCAATAGCTACTGCAGAAAACATTTCTATTATCAACTTTGGTATGGGAAGCGCGAATGCAGCCACAATAATGGATCTGCTAAGTGCAATTCAACCCAAGGCAGCCTTGTTTTTAGGTAAATGCGGGGGATTAAAAAAGAAAAATAAGCTGGGAGATTATATCCTGCCTATCGCTGCCATTAGAAGCGAGGGTACCAGTAATGATTATCTCCCCCCGGAAGTTCCTGCTCTTCCCGCTTTTAAATTACAAATGGCCGTTTCTCATGCCATTCGCGCCCAGGGTAAAGATTACTATACAGGAACAGTCTATACCACCAATAAAAGAGTGTGGGAGTATGATGAGCGTTTTAAAAAATACTTGAGAAAAACCCGATCGATGGCTATTGACATGGAAACAGCCTCCATTTTTATTGTGGGTTTTGCCAATGAAATTCCGTCAGGAGCTCTCCTTCTGGTAAGTGATCAGCCTATGATTTCCACAGGTGTTAAGACGCAGGAAAGTGATAAGGAAGTAACAGGGAAATTCGTACATGACCATGTTATGGCTGGTATCGCAGCATTGAAGGAAATTCAAAACAACGGAGAGTCGGTAAAGCACTTGCGCTTTTAAATACTTTCAAATCAACAAAAAACAAACACCTGATAGATGAACTTTAACCAGATACTCAAAGATCTGAATAATAAAATATACCACCCCATCTATTTCCTGATGGGTGAGGAAGACTATTTCATTGATCAAATCACCAATTTCATTCATAAAAATGTACTTACCGAGTCTGAAAAAACATTTAATCAGACGGTCTTATATGGGAAAGATACAGATATCAGTACGGTCATCAATACCGCGAAAAGATTTCCCATGATGGCCAATCATCAGGTGGTCATACTAAAGGAAGCACAGCATTTAAAAAACATTGAAGATCTTATGCATTATGCAAAGCAACCTTTAAAATCGACTATCCTGGTGATTAATTACAAGTACAAGAAACTCGATAAAAGAAAACAGCTTTACAAGAGCCTGCAAAGCAATGCAATCCTTTTTGATGCTAAAAAGCTATACGACAACGAATTGCCAGCATGGATAGACAGCTATCTTTCTCAAAAGAACAGAAGCATTGAACCTAAAGCCAATGCCCTTTTAATTGAATATTTGGGAAACAGTCTCAGTAAAATTGTAAACGAACTGGATAA
>CAYVSF010000006.1:0-9305 GCA_964453775.1 uncultured Bacteroidales bacterium | reverse complement strand
TTTTAATTGAATATTTGGGAAACAGTCTCAGTAAAATTGTAAACGAACTGGATAAACTGATCATTACCCTTCCGGAAGGTGAGACTAAAATTAATACCAGCCATATTGAACGCAATATTGGAATCAGTAAGGATTATAATACCTTTGAACTGCATAATGCCCTGGCCAGAAAGGATGTAGTAAAAGCCAACCGCATTGTCTATTTTTTCAATAAAAACCCAAAGGATAATCCCCTGGCTGTTACCTTATCAATGCTCTACTACTTCTTCAGTAAAGTACTTACTTATCAATTTATAAAAGATAAACGCAACAAGAAAGCTGTAGCAGCAACACTTAAGGTAAACCCTTTCTTTTTAAAAGAATATGAGATGGCAGGTAAAGCCTACACACCGAAAAAAGTGGTGCAAATTATTAGTTGGTTACGGGAATATGATCTGCGCTCGAAAGGGAAAAATAATGTAAGCACATCTGACGGCGAACTTTTACGTGAACTTATTTATAAAATTTTGCATTAATCATGACCTGGATAATACTCATCATAACTTCAGCAATCTCTGTTTGGGCATTTTCAAATCGCAGTGTATTTGAAAAAATGCAACTGAACCCTTATCAGGTTTATCACCGCAAGCAATGGTACCGTATATTTAGCCATGGTTTTATCCATGCCGACTGGGTACACCTGCTTGTGAACATGTTGGTTTTTCTTTCATTTGGAGTTTCTGTGGAACGCATCTTTGGTCAACTTCAGGAACAAGATGTCATTTCATCGCCTATACTCTATTTCCTCCTGCTTTATTTTGGAGGCATGGCATTGGCAACAGTTTCCAGTATAGCAAAGCATAAGGACAATCACTACTACAATTCTGTAGGGGCATCCGGAGCTGTTTCAGCCGTAATTTTTGCAAGTATCTTTTTCAGACCCTGGGCTTCGTTGTATCTTTATGCCGTGATACCTATTCCGGGTCTCATATTTGGTGTCATTTACCTGGCTTATTCCCAATATATGAGTAAACGCGGTGGAGATAACATAAATCACGATGCCCACTTTATCGGTGCTGTCTATGGATTTTTATTCCCCTTAGTCATGGATCCTTCGCTTATTAATGTTTTTATATCACAACTCTTCTAATACGATTTTCGAAACCTTATGAAAAAAGCAATCTTTTTGGATCGGGATGGTGTAATAAACAAAGAACGGGGAGCCTACACCTATAAGCTGGAAGATTTTGTCCTTAACGATGATGTTGCAGAGGCAATGAAACGGCTAAAAAAGATGGGATATTTACTGATTGTTATCTCAAACCAGGGCGGCATTGCCAAAGGGCTCTATGATCATACAGATGTTGAAAACCTGCATCATTTCATGAAACATCTTCTTAGCAAACAGGGTGCAGAAATAGATGAGGTTTATTATTGCCCCCACCACTCGGATATCGCCAAATGCATTTGTCGTAAACCAAATTCATTGCTCATCGAGAAAGCCATTGCACGCTTCGGAATTGACCCCGGGCAATCTTTCATGTTTGGAGATGGGGAAAGGGATTGTATGGCCGCTGAGAAAGCCGGGGTTAAAGGAATACGTATAGAACCCAATGCCTCGCTTATTCCATATCTAAGCAAAACTATTAAGGGATTCTAATCATGCCAATTTACCAGTATTACCTATATAATGATCAGTTTATAAAAAAGGAAGATTTTGCACTGCCATTTCCGAATCGTGCATTTTTATATGGCGATGCGATATTCGAAACCATTCGGGCAAATGGAACGCGAATAGCTTTTGCTGAAGATCATCTTATCCGGGCTCAACACGGGCTTACAAGTTTAAAAATGGAAATTCCCGACTTCCTCAAGGATAAACTATCGTTCGAAAAGAAACTTAGCGGTTTGCTTAATAAATCAAAGCTATTAAAGGGTGCTCGTTTAAGAATTACCTTTTTCCGGGAAGCCAACGGAAAGTATACGCCGGATAAAAACACCACGGGTTTTTTAATAGAAGCCAATAGCCTGCAAAACGAAAGCTACCAACTAAACAGGGAAGGGATTCATTTGGGAACCTTTGAGGAAATGGAAAAAAGCATTACGCCTTTATCCAATTTAAAATCTACCAATGCTCATCTTTATACCCTGGCGGGAATCTTTGCCAAAGAAAAAAAATTTGACGATGTCATTATTTTTAATGAAAAAGGAAAAATTGCTGAATGCATCAGCTCAAATATCTTCCTGATAAAAGACAAAACGATCATGACCCCTCCGCTTTCCAGCGGTTGCGTTGCTGGTATTACAAGAAAACAAATCCTTAAATTGGCTGATGCAATGGGGTTTACTATAATTCATGATCATGAAGTGGAAGAAAAACATTTGTTGATGGCAGATGAGATCTTCTTAACCAACACTATTAAAGGCATTGAATGGGTTAAAGCTTATGCCGATAAACGATTTTATAACAAAAAAGCTCAACTATTTACGGAGGAGCTCAACTACCTGGCCTTTTCGTATTAGTTCATGGTAGGATTGTCCGGGAAATTTGCCCAAACCTGGTATTTATCGCCCAGTTCTTTCAGGGTGCGCTCCCAAATATTATGATCGGCTTTCATAATAATTTTGCTGTCCATCTCGGCAACCAACCATGCATTATCGTCTATTTCATCCTCCAGCTGATTTGGGGACCAACCACTGTACCCTAAAAAGAATTTAACCTGTTCGGGCTTCACCATCCCTTCCCGGATCAAGTCTTTAAGGCAATCAAAATCACCGCCCCAATAGATGTCATCCACCACATGCACCGAATTCTTCACCAGTTCACCCAGTGTATGAATAAAATGAATGGTATCCTTCCCCACAGGGCCGCCCACGTAGACTGTACTCTCAAAGCTGGGAAAATCAGCCATTATCTCGTATATGGGCATATCTATTGCCTTATTTAATACAAAGCCAACTGCACCCTTGTCGGAATGTTCCGTTAAAAAAACGACCGATCGGCGAAAATAGGTATCTGTTAACATAGGTTCTGAAATAAGAATCCGGCCCTGACCTGGCTTTAAATTCTTATGATCAATATTTAAAAAATCAAAATCGAGATACATATCTGGTCATATTTTATTTCAATTTACATGAATTCTAAGTAAAAATCAAAAAAAATTGACGAATTAAGGAGCACTCATTTTTATCTTTTTTAAAAAAAACATAAGCTTAAACCATTTATTATAACAATTTTAGCAGCTGTTTTGTTAATTTAATTTTGATCAACTTAATAAACGTTTCTGATTTCTACAGGTCAAATTCATTAAATATAGGCAATACAATAAATTTTAGCTATTTTAGTCGGTGAAACAATTATCGGATCGAATATATTCTGTTTTTTTCAAAATGAACCAAGAAAAACCTAAGCCCGAAATTTACTAAATTCAAGGATATGCGCGTTAAAACCTCCATCCTCTCATTGTTGCTATTTTTAATCTCATGTGGATACGTATTTGCGGATTCATCTTCCGACAGCACACAAAACAGCATAAAATTAAACCAGGAAGATGTGGAAGTTGAAATGACATCCATTATTGTCAGGAATATTCCAACAAAAATTACACTGAGTTTTAAAAACAGGGAATTTAGGCAGGTTCACGAAGGAATGTTGATAAACATAAACGTACAGGGAGAGATGCAACAGGCACGCGTCAAGAAAGGACAGGCCGAAGTAAAATATACCTTCAAAAAGAAGCAGAATTTTTCGCTTTCTATTAATGACTATCACTTCTCAAGAAAAGTAAAACCTATTCCCTTATGGTTCTCCATAATTCCTCCACTGATTGCAATTCTATTTGCACTCATATTTAAAGAAGTATTTACGGCATTATTCATTGGCATTCTGGTGGGAACAACAACTATGTTCATTTACCAGGATTTTTCTTTTTTCCCGGCGCTTTTTAAAGGCGTTTTCTCAATCGTAGATACTTACATCCTGGAATCGCTGACCAAACCGGGGCACATGTCCATCATCATTTTTTCCATGCTGATAGGTGCCATGGTCAATATTATAACACGCAATGGCGGCATGAAGGGCGTGGTCAATTATCTATCAAAATTTGCCAACAACGCACGTTCGGGCCAGTTTGTTACCTGGCTCCTCGGTATTGCCATATTTTTCGATGATTATGCCAACACCCTCGTTGTTGGAAATACCATGCGCCCTGTAACCGATAAACTAAAGATTTCACGGCAAAAACTGGCGTATATTGTCGATTCCACCGCAGCTCCTATTGCTGCAATTGCCTTTGTAACTACCTGGATTGGAGCAGAACTCAGCTATATCCAGGATGGAATTGCCACGCTTGGATTGGAAGAAAGCCCCTACAACGTTTTTATCAATTCACTGGGTTACTCCTTCTATCCTGTCTTTGCCCTAATTTTTATTTTATTTCTGATTTGGAAGGGCGTGGATTTTGGCCCCATGCACAAAGCGGAACTAAACGCTCGCTTATCTGGGGTTGATACTACTGAAGACAACAGTAATACTTTCTCAAATAACCTGAATGAACTGGAAGTACCAGAAAATATAAAACCCAAATGGTTCAATGCTGCCATTCCGGTTCTTATTATAATTTTTGGCACCTTTGCAGGCTTGTTCTATACCGGATGGGATACTTCGGTATGGAACAATGAAGAACTTGCATTTGGTACCAAACTCTCTGTAATAATAGGAAATGCCGACTCATATAAAGCGCTACTTTGGTCATCCATTAGCGGGGTACTCATCGCAATTCTGCTAACTCTTTCCCAGCGATTATTATCACTAAAAGACACCATCGACAGCCTGATAAATGGCTTTCGAACGATGCTGACAGCGATCGTTATCTTAGTACTCGCATGGTCGATTGCACTAGTTACCAAGCACCTGCATACAGCAGACTTCATCTCTCAAAGCCTGATTAATATAAATATAACACCTCATTACATCCCGGCACTGACTTTCATACTGGCAGCCTTGGTTGCATTCTCAACAGGGTCATCCTGGGGTACCATGGCCATCTTATATCCGCTAATTCTGCCGGCATCCTGGTTGATTTCTCAGAAATACGGCTTCTCCTACGAGGTTTCACTGGATATATTTCACAACGTGGTTTCTGCTGTTCTGGCAGGGTCTGTGCTGGGGGATCATTGTTCTCCAATTTCGGATACCACTATTTTAAGTTCCCTGGCAAGTTCCTGTAACCATATTGAACACGTGCGCACGCAGTTGCCCTATGCAGCAACGGTAGGTTTAATTTCTGTTGTTATCGGAACAATCCCTGCGGCCTTTGGCGTATCTTCATTCATCCTGTTTCCTGCCGGAATTTTGGTCATGTTCCTGGTCGTTCATTTTTTGGGAAAGAAAACAGCAGGATTATCTGTGAAAGAAATAAAGGCGAAAATTTAAGATTTATCCGGTTCCTGTAAGCTTATCCAGATGCTTTTGGGCCATCTCAAAAGTGGCTTTAAACTTATCTTCCAGGCAGCTGTTCACCCCAGAAGCCTGCATAACTACCTGTTTGGCCCAATTGATATACTTTTGTTTCCGGTCTGCACTCCAACCTGTTGGTGGAGATTGCACCATATCGTTCACATTGCAAATTTTATCGGCTATCCTGATTTTTTTAGCGTCGATACTTAGCTTTGACGCATGCTGCACCTGCAATCTTTTCCTTTCCTGGAATGGCAGATTTTTATTATCGGAAACCTCCATCACAGTCATCAGAACCTTTTCACCATACCTGAACAGGATTTCATCTGCAAGTTTTGCTACTGCCTGGTCTCCGGAAACAGTATCTTCAATCACATCGTGTAGTACTGTCGCTATTAATAAATCGGTATCGGTCTCCTTGCATTCTGTTAAGATGCGTGCTACAGCTATGGGATGATTAATATACGGAACCTGTTCCTCACCTTTCCGTCTTTGATGACGGTGCCGATAGGCGGAAAAGGACAGGGCATCCAGAAATTTAATGGTTTGGTTTGAGCTATTCATATTTCAATTAAAATTACGCTTTTTCTGGTTTGTAGACAATAGCTTTGGTCCTTTCCATTGACACATCACTGGTAAAGGAAGCCATGAACGGAACATTATTATTCGCCATCCGTTGTTATTATAAATAACTTCACAACTATGAAAAAGTTTATCCTTTTATCCCTGGCATCGATGTTTTTCATAACAACATCACTCAAATCGCAAGAGCTTGGTACTTCATTTTCCTACTTCTTCCCCCAAAATGGCTATTTCTCGATTCCTGTAGCGCCCGTTTCCATTCGGGGCGTAGGATTTTCATTAGGAAAATATATCGCCATTAACGGAGGGCTTAGCTTATATCGCATATCCGGGATGCAGGTAAAATCGGAAATGTATCAATTTGAAGATCCTCTGGCCGGTCCGTTTTTTAGCTTATTGATACCCGCACAGCTCCAACTCATACTTCCCATGGGAAACGCTAAATTTAAAGTGCATGGCGGAGGATTCTTCTATACCAACATGGGCATGAAAATGCAAAAAGATGCACTTCATACGGCCATTATGGAATCTACAGGAGCGCTGGCAGTGAGCAGCAATTCTGCTGTCGATGAATCTGCAGGAACAGGTTGGCAATTTGGGGCCGATTTTACTTACTACATTAAAAAAGATCTGGGCATAAATATCAAAGGGCGCTACTACATGGGGGAATCCGACTATAAAATAAGTGGGGATTACACGGCTGCATACAGCGATGGTACGATCACACAGGAAACGCTCTCTGTTACGGATGCAAAATTGAATTTCACGGGTCTGGAATTGGGTATTGGAGTGGTCTTTAAGCGCTAGACCTTCGCACTGGGAAGTTCCACTTTTACGCTTGTGCCTTTTCCCTCTTCGCTTTCGATATCAAATGTTCCCCTGTTTATCTTTACAAATTCTTTACAGAAAAACAGCCCCAGTCCTTTATGCATTAACTGCGCTTTACTATCTTGATCTCCTCCATGCAAAATTTGTTTCAGCTTATCATGAGGAATCCCCTGTCCTGTGTCTTCAACACATAGGCAGGTGGTACCGTTTTCACATTCGCCCTTTATACGGATTTCTCCGTTCGACGGGGTGTACTTTACAGCATTATTCACCAGGTTCCTCATCACTGTTTTCAGCATGTTTTTATCGGCATAAACAGCCATATCATCTGGCAAATCGTTTATCAATTGTATTTGTTTCGACTCTGCCAGTGTTTGGTACAATTCCAGGGTATCCATTCCCATCTTTTTAATGTTTATATTTTCCGGGTGATAAGGAATCTTGCCGGCATTGGAGAGCGACCAGTTCAAGAGATCATCTATTAATCCCAGCAAGCGTTCTACCGAAGTGTGCATATTTTTGGCCATGCTTTCCAGGCTTTCATAATCTTTCTCCTCCAGCCAAAAAGGAATAAGGCGGGATATGTTATCCAGGGATATCAAGGGCGAGCGAAGATCGTGGGCAACAATCTGGAACAACTTATCTTTTGCCTGGTTAGCACGTTCCAGTTCTTCGTTTTTCTTGCCAATAGCCTCTTTTTGCTGCTCTATTTCCACGTTCTTGCGATGCAGCTCACGATAGTTCCGCTTGCGGATTCTTGAAATATGCCAGGTGTATAGCAATAGGCCAGCCACCAGCAAAGCAATGGCAATAAATACATAAACTTGCAGCTTCATCCGGATTACATGCTCCTTTTCCCGCTGTAGCTCACTCTCTTTCAGTTCGTTTTCGGCGGCCAGCAGGGCAATTTCTGCTTCCCTTCGCTCTGCCTCATAAAATTCGCGAAGTTCTGTAATCCGCTCATTCTTCTGGGCACTTAAGAGTGTATCATTCAAATTGTAAACCCGAAATAGGTAATTCAGTGCTTCATCGTCGCGATTAAGGAATTGATATAATGTCGTCTTGGAAAAAAGAATATCCTTAACATTTTCCAACTCTTCCAACTCTTTGGCCAAATGGAGAGCACTGTCCAAATAGGCCTCGCCGGTTTTGTAATCTCCTGTACGCCAACTCATGTTTCCATATCCCCACATGGCTTTCATTAAATCATGCCTATCCCGGTGATAACTAATTTGCAGGTTTTTCTTATAGATAGGCTTTGCCTTGGCATACATATCCATATTTTCATATGTAACGGCAATGTTGTGATCAAGCAATAATTGATCATCCACATTGGTCGAATCGCTCATGGCCTTTGCATCCAATAATATTTGCAGACTTTTCTTATAATTTCCCTTTGCTTTTTCTATGTTTGAGATATTCAAATAGGGATTATATGCTTTTGTCCCCAAATCCTCTGATTGTTGGATCGCGCGTTTAAAATAGTAGAGGGCCAGGTCGTAATCCTTCACTTCCTTATAGACAATTCCCAAATTATTGTAACAGCTGTACAACATTTGCTGGTCGTTGAGTCCTCGAAAGAGTTGCATACTCTGGTTGTATGCTCTAATGGCCTCTTCATACCTGCCCATCCGGTTCGAAATCATCCCTATCTGATATAAAGCCAAAGCCCGGCGTTCTTCAAACCCCTTATCGCCCAGAACATCCACAGCCTTCATGTTCCAGCGTAGACAATTTCGATAATCCTCTTTTAATTTATAAATCCATGCCCTGAAGTAGTGGAAATGGCTCATCCTTCCTGTATCTTTAGCTTCTCGCGCCATCCGGTCAGCATGATCCAAATAGTAAAAGGTGGTATCAGTATTGCTCCTGAAAATCTGTATCAAATAGCTGTAAGTCTTTGCCAGGGTAAGTGAATCCGGCTGTTCTGTTTGAACAATCTGCTCCAGGGAATCGATATAATTCTCCTGTGCGCTCACAGTAAAATGATATGAGCAGCAGAACAAAAAGAAAACAACTAATTTAAAAGCTTTGGTCCTTAGCATAATAACCTACCTCTATGGTCCATCAGGGTCTATCTCACCATTACCCTCACCGGTATCTCCCTGTCCCACGGTACCATCGCCACCATTGCGCAGGTCCAAACGGTTCACATGAATTTTAATGTGTTTCAACTGCTCAAGGGAATCCGGTGTAAGGGGCACCCGGTAGCTTTTAATGTGTTCCCCGCTTTCATAGCCGTCCATAGCAGCAGGATCGTAAACAAAAGACACCAACCACTGTTTTCCGTCGAAATGCTGGTCAATCTTGCTCAATTTAAAACCAGCAGGTATTTTAATTGCAGCTTCCAGGGTGTACTTGCTTTTTTCTTTATTCGTGAAAAGGTTAAAATAAGGCCAAAACGTTTTCATGATAATTATTTTTTTGGTTTAAAGAACAGCTTTATATATTAGAATTT
>CAYVSF010000005.1:18122-22463 GCA_964453775.1 uncultured Bacteroidales bacterium | reverse complement strand
TCGCCTACTACGAGCTGTGTGGCTCCGGCCACGCCGGAATGACCGGCACCGTGATCGCAATGAGCAACGAAGAGTACGAAAACTGGTACGAGGGACAGGTGATCGAAATCGATGCGGCAATCGAAGCGCTCGAGGCGGGAACCTACGGCCAGAGCAGTGCTACCGCCACTGCCGACGGATCGGGCAACGATGCCGCGAACGCTAGCACGAGCGCCTCGGCCGCCGGAAGGCCGGCGGGGAGCCCGTGTTGCAAACACACCTCTTTCTTCTTTATCCATAAAGGGTTTTAGCTTTAGAGGTCCGGCTTTTGCCCTGTGAAAATAATACAAGAGGATAACATGCGAGAAATCTTCCAAATCGGACAAGCCTTCGGCAAAATCATTATAAATTTCTACCTGCCCTTCAATTCCGATTGCAGCAGAAGGTTGAATGGGGGTGCCATGCGGTTCTTTATGCGGAGAATGAATAAGACCTATTGGCCGAAAAATAATACTTTCCATCGCTTATTAATAAATATATCAGCTAAGATACAAAGATAAACAACCAAAAAAAACAGCCCTGACAGATGCTATCAGGGCTATTCGTTTCTTCTTACTTTGTTAATTCCTATTCAGTTTTAAAGTACCCAATCAAATCTTTTAACATATCAGCCTGGCTGGCTAATTCTTCAGAGCTGCTGGCTAATTCTTCGGAAGAAGAAGCTGTCTGCTGGGTAACTTCGGTCATTCGACCAATGGAAGAATTAATTTGTTCGGTACCAGATTCCTGTTCGTGCGTGGAAGCTACCACTTCATCAATATGTTTTCTTGTTTTCTCAATCTCAGGAATAAGTTTCATCAATTTCTCCCCGGCTTCCTGAGATGTTGCCACTCCTTTAACGGTCAATTCATTGATCTCATCAGAGGCCACCTTACTTCGCTCGGCCAATTTTCTCACTTCAGAAGCAACCACTGCAAATCCTTTTCCATGGGCACCTGCCCTTGCTGCCTCCACAGCTGCATTCAAAGCCAGAATATTGGTCTGGAATGCAATATCATTAATTATTTGTACTTTTTCTGATATCACATTCATAAAGGATATGGTCTGCTCTGTTATTTCATTTCCTTCCCGGATGGTCTTATCCGTGTTGACAACCACTTTTTCTGTCTCTTTTACATTCTTTGCATTCTGTTTTATGGAAGAGAGCATTTCCTCTGCTGATGATGAGATATCTTCAGCTGAATTTGCCTGGGTTGCAGCACCTTCAGAGAGCTGCTGCGAACTGGAACTAATTTGCTGGCTGGCACTTGCAATTCCTCCTGCGTTAAGATTTATCTCTGTCATGATAGTTTTCAATTTGCCGGCCATTTCATTCATCTTATGAAGGAGGGAGCCGATTTCGTCATTCGTTTTCACTTCAACAGATACATTCAGATCGCCATCTGCAATCTTTTCAGTTGTTTCCAGCGCATACTTCACAGGTTTACTTACCAAACGCTGAATGAGGATGTAAATAAGACCAAGTGCAAATGCTGCCAGTAGTAAACCTATCAGAACCAGCGTTCTGTTTTGCGCCTGAAGGTTTTCATTAAATTTACTGATATCCAACTGATAAACACCCACCCCTTCGATTTCATCATTAAAATTCGAAATGGGGAAAAGGGCCAAAAAGTAATCTCCTTTTTTAATTAGTGTTAAATCCCTGAAGCCTTTATTCAAGTCTCCTTCTGAAATATTATCATTCATAAATTTATTTGAAGTCTGATCTACCCGAATAAATTTCCCCTTTGCAGACTCTGATTGTGCATTTTCTTTATAGATGGTAGCCACATCAAGAATCTTATCGTGCATGAAGAGGGCAAATTCCTCGTCGGCATTTGACTTGGATACCTTCATGAACTCTTTTAAATCAAAAATAAATTCTACAATGCCATACATTTCCCCGGAATCAGAAAAGATAGGTGAAATTCCACGAATAACAAGACCTGTCCTCCCTGCTTCTATGCCTGTTACCGGTTTTTGCGTTTCCACCACTTTTGTTATAGTTTGCCTGAAACTACCCAGTTGATCCCCGCGTTTTTCTGTCCAGCATCTAATAAAAGAGGTAGATGGTGGTATCACAAAATGAATTTTAGGGCTAACTCCCAAATTGCTTTGATAAGCACCATGTACCTTCTCGGCTTTTGCTTCAAGGATCTTTGAACTCTCCATCAAATCTCCTGTCGCATAGTAGGTTTCATATGCTTCATGAACAAAATCAAGAGAAGAACATAAGGTGGCCGCATACAATGCCTTTCCACTTATTCGCTTGATATTCATATTAATATCATTAATCTTTGCCTCAACCCTGCTCTTTAGTTCTTCTTCCTGGTTCTTAATAAAGTAGTAGCGGCTTGTCAATACGATTGACCCAATGATAAGCAGTATGGTAATCACCAACGTGATTAACAACTTTGTCCCTATTTTAAAATTTTTAAAGAAATTCATATGGTATGATTTGATTAATTATCTAATTATCTGTCAAAATGAATGTTTTTGGGAAAATATATTTTACTGGAATTCACTTCGTTTATGGCTTTTTGCAGCTGATCAAACACCTGATCTTTAAAAATGCATCCTTTAAATCCCGCACCGATAAGTTCTGTTAAATAAGCTTTATCCTGGTAATTGGTGATGGCAATTATTTTTAAATCACTCAGTTTCCAAATCAATTTGCGGGTTGCTTCAATGCCATTTAGTTCAGGCATTTCTATATCCATCAGGATTAGATCGGCCTTCGCGTAAACTTTTTCCTGCAGCAAAGATTTAGCGGTGGTATAAGAAGCTATAACTTCATGATTCAAAGCCCCTTCAACAAAATGCTTTAGACTTTCAAGGAATGTGGTATTATCGTCTACAAGAATCAGCTTCATATCTTTTTTGTGACAAATTTATGAAGCCGGCGAAAATAAAGGAAGAGGGTAAGTATTGTTTTATGGAGGCGAATCCCTCTTTCTATTAGAGGGAAATCCTTCTAATGTTAAATTCACATAATAACAATTCTTGCAGGAAATTTAGATTTGAACAAGGCCATTTTTAATAGCATAAACCACAAGGTGAACAGAATTTTTACAATTCATTTTATGAAGCAACTTCACCCTGTAATTTTCTACCGTTTTTGCGCTTAAGAACAATTTGTTTGCAATTTCTGTGGTTGACAACCCCTGACATAGCAATTGAACAATATCTTTTTCTCTATCGGTAAGTTCAGGAATTATATCTTTCCTGGTTTTCTGAACTTTAGAAATAAAATTTTTCAACAGATCATTTGAAAAGTAACTTCGTCCGGACATCACTTCCCGGATGGCAAATTCCAGCTCATTTTTATCCGAGGTTTTTAAAAGAAAACCTTTAGCACCTGCATCGATCATTTCCATGTAGTATTTCTCATCGCCAAACATGGAAATCCCCAAAATATTTAAATCAGGTCGAAGCTCAAGTGCCCTTTTGCAGGCATCAATCCCATTCATTTCGGGCATGTCAATATCCATTAAAACCAGCTCGGGATGATAGTTATTTAGCAAGCGTAAAAACTCCTTTCCATTGGAAGCTTCAGCAATCACCTCACCCATTCCTTCAATATCAATCAAAGATCGAATCCCTTCACGAAACATGGGATGGTCATCAACGATTATTACCTGAGGGGTTTTAGTATTCATGCTGTTAATTTTTCAATTCAAGATTTATTTTTACTGCCATTCCCTCATTGGGTTTAGAAGTAATTTCAATATCTCCTCCGATTGTCTGTATCCGATTTTTCATATTAAATAACCCAATACCGCCCAAATAATTATTCTCTTCATTCATTGTAAACCCTTTACCGTCATCCCTGTAAAATGCATGAATTTGATTATCTAACTTTATAATATGTATATCCACATTTGATGCTTCAGCATATTTCATCGTATTATTTATCAGCTCGGTAAAAACTCTGTACATTGTAATTTCAATATCAAGGGGTAACCTCTCTTCGAGTTCAATATCGCAATTAAACTGCAATTCTCTATTCTCTGACAATTTTTCAACAAAGCTTTCAATTGCACTTTTGAGCCCAAAATTTTTTAAGATATGCGGATTCAGGTTAAAAGATATTTCTCTTAGTGTATTAATTGCTTCGGCAATACTTTTATTCCCTTTATCTATAATTACTTTTCTTTTTTTTTCATCTGTAGCATTCGCCAACCACTGAAAATACAATTTTACTGTTGAAAAGATTGGCCCCAAACCATCATGCAATTCTTTCGCATATCGCTCCCTTTCTTTTTCTTCAGCTGTTATGGTAGCATATAAAATTTTTTGCTGGTTGAGCTTTCTATCAGTAAT
>CAYVSF010000005.1:11181-18112 GCA_964453775.1 uncultured Bacteroidales bacterium | reverse complement strand
TTCTTTAAGCTCTTTCTCCGACTTTTTCCTCTCAGTAATATCTCTGATAATTGCTTGCACATAAATTTCATCCTGCAATTGCAAAAAATTTAATGAGACATCTGCAACAAAACCAGCTCCATCACCCCGCTGCTGGGTCCATTCAAAGCTTTGGGACATTCCGTGTTCTGCTAAAGCCAAAAGCCTGTTGGATTCTTCCACGCTATTTTTTCCATCGGGTTGATATTGTGGAGCAAAATGCAATGGATTCTCCCCTTCAAGAGCATCTTCCTTACATTTATAAATTTCGCAAGCTTTAAAATTACAATCCACCACTTTGCCCTTCTTCAAAATAAGAATAGCATCATGGGCACTTTCAAATAATTTCTTAAACTTAAGCTCATGTTCAATGGCTCTTACTTTTTCTTGTTCTATCTCCTTATTCTTATTCTTTAATTTATAGATTAAATTGATGGTCCTGCAAATAAAAAACCCACCCAGAAAACCGACAAGAGTACCATAAATAGCAGGTATTAGAAAGCCCATTACAGTTATAGGTGCATTGATTAAGCTTTTCTGAAAATAAGATCCCAGAGAAAGCGTTGCCACAGCAACAAAAATGGAAAGAAAGTAAATAAAGACACGGTTACAGGATCTCATAGCACTATATTATCTATCTAATTTATGAAATAATTTGCAGCATACAGCTATTCTCAAAAGAATTATGTGCCAGTAAAAAAAGCAAGACTTAAAATTTAATTAATCGATGAGAATCAATACCTTTGAATAAACATCAATTTTGCAATCATGGAACCATGTACTATCAATTTAAATCAAACGGCAGACAAGGGCCCGCGGTTTAAGCGATTTATTCTTGTACTTTCGCTTATTTTTATAGCTTCTGCTGCCGGATTTGCCTGGCTGTTATTTTGGAAACATAATCCGGATTCCTGGATTTTTATTGGTCTGGGAGTTTACTTCCTTCTGTTCCTTTATTTCGGTTACTCCGGATACAATGCCAAAATGTATGTTCTTTGCGATGATTTTGCTCTTGAATACCAATTTGGTTTCTTTAAAAAAGTTCCTGCTAAAATCATTTGGGAAACGGTAAATAAAGTAAAGTTAGGATTTACATCCATTACCTTTTTCAAAAAATCCGGAAGAAAAAAAGTGATAAAAATCGGATGGGTTCCTTATGAAAAATTAAAGAAAGTAAAAAACACAATAGATGCCATCTGCACCGAAAAAGGCATACCCGTAGAAGTTGCCGAGTATCATCAGCAGGAAGAATAATTCATTCTTTTACGACATATCAACGAAATGGAAAACTAAAAACAGGTCCTATTCTTTTTTGCCTAAGGTATTCCCAAGTCTAATTAGCTTCTCTCGCTGTATCATATAAAATAAAACCGCCAGGTGAGGCAATGTAAACATGGTCAGTAGCCAGAATGGTTTATTGTAGATTTTATTCCTTACCATATCGCTGAAAATTATTACCCAGCTGGCAAAGAGCAGCATCAATCCGCTAGTCACATAAAAAGGGAAAAAACTCCAACTGTATATCTTAGCCAATCCACCTAAAATGGATAGCAACAAGCTCCCTGTTACCAAAACCCAAACCACTATAGTATTAAGTGTAAAGACATTACCTTTCATGATTAATAAAATTATATTAAGCGTGTCAAAGTTACAGAAAAAGGAGCATAATAGTTACAGAAAATAGCATTCATGGTAGCAAAAAGAAAATTTCTTCATATTAGCGATATCCCGTTTCAAAGGGGATAAATCCTGGTTCAAGACTTGAAACTAATTCACCAAAAAGAAGAATTCTTCCACGTTTACTCTGACTTTAAAAAAAGCTTTCTTTAATGCTTTTCTGGGTTTAACAAGGTTTAAATTCATAATTTATACTCTACTTATTTTCAAAATATGGTTGAAAAAATGGCAAATCTACTTCGTAAACTGTTCTGGGTTTTACTCCAAGCTCAACCCTTTCAAACATAGTAATCAATTTCTTGCCATCAACTAATTCAATTTGTGGCGCTCCTTCCCTATTTGCTTCACGAATGGCATCCTGAGAAAAGGTTCCAGTAGTTATAATTATACCTTTTTCAGCTCTTCCTATCATAGCATTTCTAAAATCTCCAACCTGAGCTCTTGAAACGGTTCCCTTATATCTTTTACATTGAAATAAAACTTTAAAACTTACAAACGGATTAATTTCTAATGTTCCATATCCATCAAGACCACCATCATGAGAACTTCCGGTAACTTTCACATTTTCAAATCCTGATTCTCTCAATAGTTTTTGACAAATTATCTCAAATCCTTTAGGAGTTACACTTTGCAATACTTCTAATAAATCTGATGCTGATGTTTCGGCATCTTCTGGCTCGATTTCTTCTTCTGTCTTTTGAGACTCTTTTTCTTTTTTTGCTTTCTGATGAATCTCAACCCACTTTAAAAATATACCATGAGCATCTTTTTCATTCAAATAAGCTTCATATCCCTTTGGAGTTAAACTCCATGTACCATGTTTAGATGCATCCAACAAACCTTCCCAAACCAAATATTGTCTTGCCCAGGCTACCTGGTTATGAAAACGCGGCTGACCTGATTTTAAAGTTTCTTCTAATACATTATCAGGCAAATTTAACTTCTCTGCAATCTTATCTGATACTTCTCTAGGTTTTCCCGAACCACCTAGCTCTCTTAAAGCATCTAATAATGGCCCAAACCACTTAACAAATTCAGCTCTTTGGTTCTTCTTTTTACTCATTTTCTTCTATTCTTTATTCAGGTAATTTCTTCTTGTATTGTAATGCAGCAAATATGCTCTTTTTGTTTTATTATCTAAATACGAGTTATTTATCAGCTCTTCTACTTTTGTTTGCTTTTCAAGAAAAGGTGCTAATACTTTATCAAATCTATTTTCTTTGATTTCCATTCTTCTTGCTAACTCTTTAAAATCTTCCTTATTCGGATAATTAAACTTTTTATAAACTTCTGACTTGTACCCATCTTTAAACAAGCCTTTATCTAAAGCCAAATCAGTATCATCAACATGTATCCTTGTATTTATAAGATCATAAGCAGGGCTTAAAATGTAATCTCCATTTGGTGATTCCAGTAATGAAAAATTCTTTAAATGAGCATCACCATTAGAAAACAAATAATTAAATACGATTAAAGCAAACATCTTTTCTGTTTCAACCAGATATGCAGGTACATATTTTTTTAACAACTCAAATATTTCTTCATAGCTATAATCATACTTAAAATTTACACCAGCGTTTTCTTCTGTTTTTCCTGCCAACGAAGCAAAGTCTTCTTTTCCCCACTTGCCACCATCAGCTTTCACATCAAATCTTTTAGTAATATATGCAGGTTTTCCATCCTTAAAAAAGATTAATGCATTTTCGGCTGTGTTAATACCATATACCTGTTGTGCAATTTGCATTGTTAAATGTTCATTTGCAGGCACCTGGTCTACCTTTTTTAAATCCCTGGGTATTGGTTTTAATATATAGTTTCCTTGCTCTCCTTCTTCTGTTAACCGCAACTTATTTTTATCCAGGATTATCGACATTTTTTCCTGAACACCTGAAATTGATATTCGTTTTCGATTATCAACAAACTTAGTGTCGTCTTCTTCATCTGTTTGCGGAGAGTTATAAGGAAGAATATGGCTTACGGATTTTCCGTTAAAAACCCTACGTAAACAAGTTCTGCTATAGGTGTTATTTCCTTCGGCTAATGTTCCGGGACAATATTTTATTTCATCTAAATTCATTCGTTATCAGGTTTGAGTGTTATAGCTCCAATTGTATCATACCTGGCTGTTTCCATAAGTAATCCGAAGTAGTCTTTTTCATCTATTTTTAGTTGCCTGCTTTGAAGTTTCCTGTTAACGCCTTCCGATAGCATGTTAAAAAAGAACGGGAACAAAAAAGTTGATTTATATTCTTGTTGACATTTGGGCAGTGTTAAACTTATGGCCGGCAAAGATTCATTTGTAAAATAAGAATCGGTATACCTAAATTTATAACTATTCTGATTTTCCTGAATTAGTTCTCCTGCCAGCTCTTTATTTCTGTATACCTTAACTTTTCGCATTTATACTATTTTTTTACTTCCAGTTTTATTTCTAATCCAAGTATATCTGCAATCTTCTTTAAAACCTCTATGGTTGGATTCGCTTGTCCCCTTTCTATTTTATACAACGTATTTTTACTTATACCGGCCATTTCAGCTAAATTAAGCTGATTAATTCGCAAAGAATTTCTTCGTTCTTTGATTATTTCACCAATTTGTAATAAGTTCATCTTAAATTATTTTAACGTGAAATTATAATTTTAAATTTAAAAACACAATAGATTTCACATTAAAGTGTGATTTTTAAATAAAAAGAGAAGTCTTAGTCATGAAATTTAATAGTTTTTCACATTATACTGTGATTTTATTACGTAAAATATATTTTTTTCACTGTTGTCCGATAAAAATATTGCATCGATTCTAAAACCTTGATTTTATTTATTTTTTATCGGATACTAATGATTTTTTTTATTCTAATAACGCCCAATATCATATTATAATGTGATTTTTATGGTATAAGATTAGTGATACTTCGAGAAAAATACCGTTTTGTAAAGTATGTTACTGTATAAACAACTGCCCAATCATTTGCTTTTCCGGTAAATCCTTTATGGTTCGTATGATGTTTCTTTAAACGTTCATCTAAATTGGAAGTATGACCAACATAATATTTATCTAGTTGCTGTGAATAAATGATGTAGAAATAATATTTATCCATTTTTAAGCAATAACAAGTATTTATAAAAAAAGGCTAGCATATTGCTAACCTTTTGATTTTAAGTGGTGGGAGATACTGGATTACTCACTCCATTTCATTTCGTTCGTGAAATCGCTCTCTTGATTTTCATCGCGAGAGCTCAGTTCGAACATCGTTCTCATCATAAGAAATCATTTAAATAAAAAAAGGAGACCGAAATAGTCTCCTTTTTTATTTAGTGGGAGATACTGGATTCGAACCAGTGACCCCCTGCTTGTAAGGCAGGTGCTCTGAACCAGCTGAGCTAATCGCCCTCATGCTGTTTTTATCTCAAAAGCGTTGCAAATATAAGTTACTTTTTTAAACTGCAAAAACAAATTGATACTTTTTTGATCTTTTTACACTACTTCAGCCACCACAAAAGTGCTTCCTCCAATGAAAATCACATCATTAGCGCCTGCATTTTTTTTAGCCTCACTCCAGGCTTCCTTTACGTTTGAAAAGTGCTCTCCCTCCAATCCATAAGTCAATGCAATGCTTTGTAATTTCTTTTCGTCCAATGCCCTTGGAATGGAGGCCCGCGTAAAATAATACCTTGCCTCTGAAGGCAATAGCTTAAGAATAGTCTCCAAATTCTTATCATCCACCACCCCCAGAACAATGTGCAATTTTTCCCAGGCCATATTCTTCAATTGTTTGGTAATATAATGCAGGCCCTCTGCATTATGTCCCGTATCGCAGATTGTAAAAGGTTGCTTCGCTATTACCTGCCATCTTCCCAGCAAACCTGTGTTGCCTTTTACCGAGCGCAAGCCCCTGTAGATATGTTCATCACGTATTTTTAGTTTATTTCTGATTTCATCGATTGCAACCAGAGCAGTTATCATATTTTGCGTTTGGTAGCTGCCTAAAAGGTCCAATTTTAAATCTTCATACAGCACGTGATCATTTTTATCATGGACCTGGTAGACCTGCTCCTCTCCCGTGGCCGTATAAAACCCGGAAACTGCTCTGTATTTCTTATCGGCGTATGTTATCCTGCTTTTTTGTTGTCTGGCCTTTTTATTGAAAACCGGTGCGGTTTCTTCGTGGCTTTCCCCTATAATCACAGGAATCTCTGGCTTAATAATACCAGCCTTCTCCCCGGCAATTTTCTTCAAATTATCTCCCAAAAAACGTGTATGATCCATCCCTATATTGGTAATAACAGAAAGCTCCGGGTTGATAATATTGGTGGAATCCAACCGGCCTCCCATTCCTACTTCAACAACAGCAACATCAATCTTTTCTTCTGCAAAATACTGAAAAGCCATGGCAACTGTCATCTCGAAAAAAGAAGGATTCAAGTCTGTAAATAATTGCCTGTTTCTTAAAACGAACTCTTTAACAAATCCTTTAGGAACCATTCTCCCATTTACACGAATGCGCTCCCTAAAATCCTTTAAATGAGGCGAGGTATACAAGCCGGTTTTGTAGCCTGCCTCCTGTAAAACAGATGCCAGCATATGAGAAACACTTCCCTTACCATTGGTGCCGGCAACATGTATTGTTTTATACAATCTATGAGGGTGATTAAATGCCTTATCCAGTGCAACTGTGGTATTTAAATCTGCCTTATATGCAGCTTTACCCACTCTCTGGTACATGGGAAGTTGCTGAAACAACCAGGAAATGACTTCTTCGTAAGTTTGCATTATCCCCATGTATTAAAATGAATTCTTTCTTCGTTAAATCTTTCTGGCAAGTCCTTCTTTTCAGCAGGATATCCCAGGGCTATAATGGAGAGCACCTTAATATGTTCTGGCAACTGAAGTAAGCTTTCAACGGCCCTGCCACGCTCTTCCCGTGGATGCACACCAAGCCAAACAGCACCAAGACCTTTCGCATGCGCTGCAAGTAGAATATTCTGCGTAGCTGCACTGCAGTCCACCACCCAATACCCGGGTCCATTCTGAAGATGCTGGTCGCCACAAACGACAATTGCCTGACCGGCTTCTGTCAACATAGAAGCATAGGGGTGCACTTCTTGAATTTGCTCCAACAGTTCCATTTTGTCTATCACCAGAAAATGCCAGGGTTGTTTATTTCGGGCAGAAGGAGCATACATGCCAGCCTTTAATATATCCATCAAATCTTTCTTTAATAGCTTTTTACCGGTAT
>CAYVSF010000005.1:0-11171 GCA_964453775.1 uncultured Bacteroidales bacterium | reverse complement strand
TTTCCGAATGCTTCTCCGACTGATAAGTCCATCAAATAGTTCCATCATGTTAATTTTCTATTCATAAAAATTCACATTGAAATATAGCACTTCGATATAAAATTAACTACATTGTGGAAACAAAATTAATCTTTTTATGGTCTTGGCTATAGAAGACCAGGGATTATTCGTTTTATCGCTAAAAATTGCAATTGTTCGCTTACCAGAAAACCCTATATATGAGAAAATCTAAGAAAATATTTGTCATCGACACCAATGTAATTCTTCACGACTACAATTGTATCTACAATTTTGAAGAAAATGATATTGTTATACCAATTGTTGTGCTGGAGGAATTGGATAGATTGAAGAAGGGAAGTGATGAAATAAACTATCATGCAAGGGAATTTACACGTGAACTGGACAAATTATCTGGTGATAAGCTATTCAATGGTGGTATTAAGTTGGGCCCCAAGCTTGGGAAATTAGCTATCGAAACCGGGAAAGAGTTCTCCAGGAAATTAAAAGACTCCTTCCCGGAAGTAACTCCCGATCATCGAATTCTTGCTATTGCCGAAGACATCAAAAACCGGTTTAAGGCCAGGGATGCCATCCTCATAAGCAAGGACATCAACTTAAGGATGAAGGCAAAATCGCTGGGTATTATGGCCCAGGATTACAAAAACGATAAAATTGCTAATCTTGAGCAAATACATCGCGAGATTGATGTGGTAGAAAACATTTCCGATGAGTTGATTTCAAAACTCTATGCAGAACACCAGGGAGTTAACATTTCAGAATTCAAACTAGAACCCACACCCCATCAGTATTATATTCTACGGAGCCAGAAGTCCAGTGCACTTGCTCACTTTGATCCTACAGAGCAGAAGATGCAGCGCATTGAAAAGAACCGGATTTTTGGGATAGAACCGAGAAATGCAGAACAAACCTTCTCTCTGGATGCACTTACAAGACCGGATATTCAACTGGTGGCACTAACAGGTAAGGCTGGAACAGGAAAAACATTACTGGCACTGGCGGCTGCACTGCACCAGGAAAAGCAGTTTAACCAAATCTTACTGGCACGGCCCATCGTTCCTCTGGCAAACAGGGACATCGGTTTTCTGCCGGGTGATGTGAAAGAAAAGATTACTCCTTATATGCAGCCGCTTTTCGATAACCTCTCTGTTATAAAAAATCAGTTTAAAGTGCAAAGTAAAGAGTACAGGTTGATCGAGGATATGCAAAAAAATGAAAAGCTGGTAATAAGCCCGCTTGCATACATAAGAGGGCGAAGCCTGTCCAATTCCTTTTTTATCGTGGATGAGGCACAAAACTTAACACCCCATGAGATAAAAACGATTATAACCAGGGCTGCTGAAGGAACTAAACTTGTATTTACGGGAGACATTCACCAGATAGACTCCCCATATTTAGATATGAAGTCCAATGGCCTTAGTTATATGGCAGACCGACTGAAAGGGCAGGATATTTTTGCCCATGTGAACTTAATTAAAGGAGAAAGGAGTTACCTGGCCGAACTCGCCAGCGATTTACTTTAATCAAACTGATGATACGATAGAAACAAAAAGACTATGAAGAAACTCTATATCATGCGTCATGGAAAATCCAGCTGGGATTACGATGAGATCAAAGACTATGATCGCCCGTTGAAAAAAAGAGGAATTAACGATGCATATAAAGTGGGCCAGTTTCTTAAAGAACATGGAATGCATGCTGATGGAATAATAAGCAGCTTTGCCAACCGGGCATTGCATACCTCAATAATTGTTGCCCAAAAACTGGGTTATCCCGTGCAGCTGATCCAAATCGAACCCAACATTTATTTCGGTTCCATGGAGGAAACCATTCATATTATAAAATCTCAACATGAAGATTTAAACAGTCTTATGCTATTTGGGCACAACCCTAATGCTACAGATATCTGCAACCTCTTTTTAGAAGAAAAAATAGACAACCTCCCAACTGCAGGATGTGTTGAAGTAACATTAAACATAAACAGCTGGAAGGAACTCTCTGAAAAATATTGTGTAGAAACAAGAACTATTTTTCCGAAAGAACTTTAAAAAGCGCTATTTTGAAACTTTTAAAATTTGCAGCCATAGATATTGGCACCAACGCTATTCGTTTGCTCTTTACCAACGTAACAGAGGAAGCCGGAGTAGCAAGCTTTAAAAAATCCTCACTAATCCGTGTCCCCATTCGACTTGGAGCAGACGTATTTACCACCGGCCAAATATCAGTAATAAAAAAAGAAAAACTCATAAACTCTCTACTGGCGTTTAGTCATCTTATAGACGTTCATGATGTAGTAAATTACAGAGCATGCGCCACATCTGCGATGCGTGAAGCCCAAAACGGATCTGAAATTGTTAAAGCTATCAAAGATAAAACCGGGATAGATATCGAAATTATTAATGGTAAGACCGAGGCTGAAATAATCTATTCCAACAAAATTATTGAATTGACACATCCCAATGAAAACTATCTTTATGTTGATGTTGGTGGTGGAAGTACGGAAGTAACCCTTTTCCGGAATAATGAAGTGCAAATGTCCCATTCATTCAATATTGGGACCATCCGAATGTTGAACCAGAAAGCCAAAGAGGAAGAATTTGAACACCTTAAACAATGGTTAATTGACCTCAATAACAAGAAAGAAGATATTAAAATTATTGGATCAGGTGGTAATATTAACAAGCTGCATAAAATGTCTTCAAAAAAATACATGAAACCACTTAGCTACAAGGAGCTTAAAGATCTATACAAATATATTAAAGCTTACTCCTATGAAGATAGAATCAGGATTTTGGGGTTAAATCCAGACCGGGCTGATGTTATCCTTCCAGCTTCAAAACTTTTCCTTAAAATCATGAAATGGTCGGATGCCAAACATATCCTGGTTCCTAAATTTGGCGTTGCCGACGGGCTTGTAAGGCAATTGTACAAAGATTTTAGCGAAAAAACCTGATGCAGCCACTGGAAAAAGCTTAAATTTGCATGCGATAAAGGCCTGAAAACAGGAGAAAAGCATGGCAAAAGTACGCGTATCATTTAAAACACTGGGATGTAAACTCAATTTTTCGGAAACATCCGCAATAGCTAATAAGCTTTCCGGCAAAGGTTATGAAGTTGTAAACCGTGCAGAAGAGTCCGATATTTTTGTTGTGAACACCTGCAGCGTAACTGCTCAGGCCGAAAAGAAATGCCGGCAGGCCATAACAGCCTTTCATCACAAAAACCCAAAGGGAAAAATTGCAGTTATTGGATGCTATGCACAACTGGATGCTGAAAAACTTTCCAAAATTCCCGGCGTAAACCTGGTATTGGGTGCAAAAGAAAAATCGAAGCTGGATGATTACCTGGAGCATATCAATGAATTTGATAATGAAATCCACAGTTGCGGGATTGATGCAGTGGAGAAATTTCACACAGCCCATTCTGAAGGTGACAGGACACGTTCTTTCTTAAAAGTGCAGGACGGATGCGATTATCATTGCACCTATTGCACCATTCCTTTGGCAAGAGGAAAAAGCAGAAATCCTGCCATCAAAGAATTGATAGAAGAAAGCAAAGGCATTGGAGATAAAGGCATCCAGGAAATCATTCTTACCGGAGTTAATGTGGGTGACTTTGGAAAAAGCACCGGGGAAAGATTTATCGATCTTCTGGCTGCTCTTGACAAAGAATCATCGGTTCCCAGAATCAGATTGTCATCTGTAGAGCCCAATCTGCTCAACAATGATATTATCGATTTGGTTAAAAATTCCGAAAGAATACTGCCCCACTTCCATATTCCATTACAATCCGGATGTGACACAATTCTGGCCGCCATGAAAAGGAGGTACAATACAAGCTTATTTGCAAATCGAGTGGAATACATCCGGCAACAAATTCCTGATGCTTTCATAGGTGTAGATGTAATTGTTGGCTTTCCGGGAGAATCAGAAAAGTTGTTTGAAGAAACCCATCAGTTTCTTCAAAATCTGGAAGCTTCTTTTTATCATGTATTTAGCTATTCTATACGGCCCCATACTCCTGCTGCAGAAATGAATCATAAAATTGAACCCGGGATTATCAAAGAAAGAAGCAAGTTAATACAGAAATTAGCTCATTACAAGCAGTTTGAATTTTATGAGAATCATTTGGGACAAACCAGGCCTGTACTTTTCGAAGCAAAAAACCAAAAAGGCATGCTATTAGGGTATACCGATAATTACATAAAAGTGCAGGTTCCCTGGCAAAAAGAACTGAATGGTGCTATTAAAAATGCTGTGCTTGAAGATATCGACAAAAACAATCTGGTAAACATTAAACTTCTCTAAATATGAATCTTGAGCAACTAACAAATAAGGTAAATGAACTATCAACAAGGGTTGGTACATTTATCAGAAATGAAAATTCACAACTTTCCGAAAAAAATGTGGAGAAGAAAGGAAAGCACGACTTTGTGACTTATGTAGATAAGACCTCGGAGGAGATGTTGGTGGAGGGGCTTGAAAAAATATTGCCTGATGCAGGTTTCATAACGGAAGAAGACACCAGCAACAAAGCGGGAACAACTTATCGCTGGATTATCGACCCACTGGACGGCACCACCAACTTCATTCACGGAATTACACCCTACGCCATAAGTATTGCCCTGCAGCGTGATGAAAAGACCATTTTTGGGTTGGTACATGAGCTGGGACAAAATGAATTTTTCTATGCTTATGAACAGGGGGGTGCTTTTTTGAATGAAAAAAAAATAAGGGCTTCCAAAGCCAATAGCCTTGACAGCAGTTTGATAGCAACTGGATTCCCTTACTATGACTATACCCGGCTTGATGATTTCCAAAAAACGCTCGAATACTTTATGCGAAACTCAAGGGGCGTTCGACGTCTGGGTTCTGCTGCTACGGATTTAGCCTACGTTGCTTGTGGCAGGTTTGATGGTTTTTATGAATACAGTTTAAGTCCTTGGGATGTAGCTGCAGGTGCATTTATCGTTCAGGAAGCAGGTGGCAAGGTATGTGACTTCAAAGGTGAAAATAACTTTATTTTCGGCAAAGAAATTATAGCAGCAAATACTGGGATTTATAAGGATTTTCTGGAAGTAATTAAAAAAAACATGTAAGAAAGACACCAATGGCAAAGTCGATTTCTCCCTTAAACAAATATATAACAAGACCGCTTATTTATGCCAAGTCCTGGTGTTTAAGCATAATGCCCAGAAAAATATTCTATGGCATTTCTGATCTTCTGTTTCTCCTGGTTTTCTATGTAATTGGCTACCGAAGAAAAGTAAGTAAAGAAAACCTCAAGAACTCTTTTCCTGAAAAAAGTAAAAAGGAGATTAATAGGATAGCAAAAAAATTCTACCGGCATTTTACCGATACCATGCTGGAAATGTTCGTGCTCTTTAGGATGAATCCCCAAAAAGCCCAAAATTTTGTTCATTTTAAGAACAAAGAAATAGTAGAGCACTATTATAAACAGGGTAAGAATATTATAGGAATTTTTGGCCATTACGGCAATTGGGAATTGGTAGGTTTGTTTTCTGCTCATACTAAATACAGGGTTTCTCCTGTATATAAAAAACTTGCAAGCCCCTTCTTTGATTATGAATTTTTAAAGATGCGAAAACGACTTGGTTCCGAGCCTATTGAGATGCACAACACCCTGCGGGAATGTATCCGTATGCAAAAAGAAAACATTCCTTTTGTTTTGGGTTTACTTGCAGATCAAAGACCTCCTAAAAAAAGCATTCACTTCTGGATGGATTTTCTGAATCAGGACACTCCAATTTTTATGGGCCCGGAAAAGATTGCCCAAAAACTTAATTGCGTATCTGTTTGGGTAAAAATGACCAAAATTCGAAGGGGACATTACGAAGCAGAATTTATTCCAATTAATGACAACCCAAAAACTGCAAAAGAGTTTGATATCACCAAAAAACATGTGAAACTTCTAGAAGAATCCATAATGGAAGAGCCTGCTTACTGGCTTTGGACTCATAAGCGTTGGAAGCATAAAAGAAATAATATAGAAAATTGATTGACAACAGGTTGAAAAAATTGTAAATTTAATCTTGTTAGGATTCTGTACCTCCGAAATCTAAGATTAAATCTACTTCAATGTCGAACCAGGATAATAAAGGGGCGGGTACTTCATATACACAAGAAAGGGGGGATAAGTTCCTTTCCCTCCTCATTGAATCATCGATATTGCCTGGTTTTTTAATAGATCATCAGAATTCTATTATTTTCCACAACGATCCCCTTCTAGCATATTTTCCGAAACATGAGGAGAATAATGAGTTATCCATTAATGACCTTTGTACTATTCTAAGAAAAGAAGTAAAACAGGATTTCTTCGAGGGTATTGAACTCTTAAAAAAAGAGGCCAAACATTTAGTGTTCCCTTCCGGTTTAATTGACAAAAGAACTGTAAGTGACAACCTAAGACTTGAACTCTTTTCTGCCGACCTAAACCAAAACACAAATATCATCCTCGGCTTTCTGGTTCCGGAACATCCTAACGACAAAGAATTTGAAATCCGTACAATCCTTGAGCAACCTAACATCCTGAATCTAATCACAAATTTAACGGATACAATATTTTTAAACATCAGAGAAAACGGAGATATTATTCAATCTTACAATAGCAGAGAACAAGCGCAACAATTGGGAATTAATTCAGGACGGATTTTCCAGGGAAATATCTATACCTACCTAAATGAGTCAAATGAAAAGCTGCTACAAAAAATCATAAAAGAAACGAAAACCGGGATCCCCACTTCAAAAAACCTGCTTTCTTTTAAAATTCAGCAGCATGTAATCTGGACTGAAGTACTTGCAGTAGCATGCAAGCCAGAGAAAAACTATTGTCTTTTTATCAGGAATGTTAGCTCTTACCTCAATCAACAAAATGAATTGGCACTTTTTAGAGAAATATTTCGTCACTCGACTAATGCAATAGCCGTATTATCTGATAAAGCAAAATATATTATCCAAAACGAAGCACACCAAAAACTACTTGGCTACAGCGACATCGATTTGATAGATAAAACCCCATCTATACACCTTGGCGAAGAAAGTTTCAAGAAAGTTATTAAGTCTATTAATGAAAAGGGCTATTACCTTGGAGAGGTTCACTCGACCACAAAAAGCGGTGAGAAAAAAATACTGGATCTTTCTTCTTATACCGTTACAAACCCTTACCGGGAAACAACCTACTATATTGGCATAAAAAGAGATGTCACGCAAAAAAAAGTGTCAGACAGCGAAATTGAGCAAGCCCGTCTTCGACAAAAAGCAATTCTGGACAACATACCTTACCAGGCCTGGCTGAAAGACAAAAACAACCGGTATATCGATGTGAATCAAAAATATTTGCTCGAAAATAGATTAAAACGTCAACAAGTTGTCAATAAAACTGATTTTGAAATATGGCCGGAAGAAAAAGCCGTGAAATATCAGGCCGATGACAAAACTGCCATTCACTACAAAAAAAGAGTCATTAAGCATGAGAATTTCACTGACATCAAGGGAGTAGAAAAATGGTTTGAAATAACCAAGACTCCCATTTTTAATCCGGATGGTACGATTTACGGAACAACTGGAATCGCCCGAGACATTACTAAAGAAATTCAGAATCAACAAACAAAAGATGCGTATAACAATGCGCTTAAAATCCTTTCAAAAGCATCGCAACAGTTAACAAATCTGCCCGAGGAAACGGATGTTTTTAAATTCATTGGCGAAAAAATTCTATCTCTATCCAGGGCATTGGTAGTTGCCGTTTCAAAATTTGATAAAAAAAAGAAAAAATTAAATACAGCTTTTGTACTGACTAAAGAGCCGTACATTTTAGAAAAAATTACGTCTGTTTTAGGACCACCTGAACTGTTAAACTTTGATCTAAAAGAAAAATACTCAAAAAAAATAGCAACGGGGAGGATAAATAAAATAAAGAAAGGGATTCACGAGTTACTTTTTGAACAAATCATGGAAGAGGATGATAAAATGCTAAAAGAACTCCCCCTGGGTGAAATTTACGGTACCGGAATAGCCTATAAAAAGCAGCTTTATGGTTCTGTTGCTATTATAATGAATAAAGGGGAAAAGCTAAGACATAGCGAGCTAATCAACGCATTTATCAGAGAGGCGGCCATTACATTTCAAAAGAATAGAATGACAGAGGAATTACGTGAAAGTGAAAAAAAGTACCGTCGTATTTTTGAATCATATCAGGATGTTTATTTCAGGGTAAACCGGGAGGGTACCATTATGGAAATAAGTCCGTCAGTTAAAGATATATCAGGTTTTCACCCATATGATCTGATTGGCAGACAGGGAAGAGACTTTGTTCAGATGACCGAAGAATCCTTATTTGATATTTTAGAAAAAAAGAATAAAATACATGATTTGGATGTAAGGTTTGCACAGAAGGATGGGCACTTCTGTCATGGATCGTTAAATGCCCAGTTGATTATCAATCCAAAAACAAATCAACAAGAAATCGAAGGTGTAGTCAGGGACATATCAGACAGAAAAAAACTGGAAAAAGAACTAAAAGAAATAAACCAAACAAAAGACAGGCTTTTCTCAATTATTGCACACGATCTTAAGAGCCCTTTTAATTCAATCATGGGACTTTCTGAGCTACTGATGCAAAACTTTGAACAATATCCCAAAGAAGAGAAAAAAGAACTGATAGCTTATATCTACGAAACTTCCAATAATACTTACAGCCTGCTGATGAATCTATTAGAATGGGCAAAAATGCAAAAAGGCCAAATTATTTTTAGCCCCGAAAAAGTCCAACTTTGTGAACTCATAACCGAATCTCTGGAACCTCTTCTGAATATTGCAGATCGCAAAAAAGTTAGCATCATTCAAAATATCGATCCAACCATCACGTTTTTTGCTGATAAAAATATGTTAAAAACAGTTTTTAGAAACATAATTGACAATGCCATTAAGTTCTCATTTTCAGGTACAAAGGTGACAATAAATGCATCTTTAGGGAGGGAGGATGTTACAGTTAATATAAGGGATAATGGAACCGGAATAGAACAGGAGCAACTTGGCATACTTTTTCATGAGAACAAGGAAAAAGTTAAGAATGGCACGCACAAAGAAAAAGGCACAGGAATTGGCTTAATGCTATGCAAAGAGTTTATAGATGCACACAATGGTTCAATAAAAGTGAATAGTATCCCTGAGCAAGGCACCTCATTTCATATTACCATCCCTATAAAACAATAGCCTTCTTAAGGGTGTATAAAAAAGCATTTCGGCAGATTTCTATTATCTTTACGCAAAAATTAAAGCATGCATAAAGTTGCCGTAGTTATTCTAAACTGGAATGGGGAAAAATACCTAAAAAAATTTCTACCCGTACTTCAGAAAAAAACAAAAGGTGATGTTGAGATTACTATTGCTGATAACAATTCAGAGGATAATTCAATAGCCTATCTAAATCAACATCATCCTCAGCTTCGTATCATTCAGTTTGATAGAAATTATGGATTTACCGGCGGATATAACCGGGCATTAGCACAAATTGATGCCAGGTATTATGTAATTTTAAATTCGGATATTGAGGTTACAGACAACTGGTTAGAACCCTTAATTGAGATATTGGAAAAGAATGAAGATATCGGAGCCTGCATGCCAAAAATCAAATCATGGCATCAACCCGATATGTTTGAATATGCTGGTGCCTGTGGCGGCTTTATTGATAAATATGGGTACCCGTTTTGCAGGGGAAGAATTTTAGACAAAATTGAAAACGATGAGAAACAGTACCAGGAAGTTACCGATATATTTTGGGCTACAGGTGCCTGCCTGATGATAAGATCAAAACTTTTCCATGAATTGAGAGGATTTGACGATGATTTTTTCGCTCACATGGAAGAAATCGATTTATGCTGGCGATTAAAAAACAAAGGTTCTAGAATAGTTGTAGTCCCTACTTCCCAGGTTTATCATGTAGGAGGTGGAACTCTCCCGAACAACAACCCCTTCAAACTATACCTCAATTACAGAAATAATCTTTATCTACTCTATAAAAACCTTCCAAAAGGGAAGCTTCATTCAACGCTTTTTTTAAGGCTGCTATTCGATATGATATCTGCATTCTTATATCTTTTGCAAGGAAAACTCAAATTTTTTAATGCAGTTTTAAAAGCCTATAGAAGTTACTTCGCTCATCGCAAAAATCTTCGCAGGGATAGAAAAGAACAACTAAAAAAGGAGTGCATTAAGACAACAATGCATCCCGAGGTATATAAAAAAAGTATTGTTATCAGCTATTTTATAAAACAAAAAAAGCGATTTAGAGACTTAGATTTCCCCTTACATCGACAGCATATTCCTTAAATCATTGAATCGTTCATCATAGTCGTCCATTGCAGCCCTAATAACCTGATGCGCCTCTTCAATATTATAGGTATGAGTAATTTCCGTGTTTGCTTTATTCCCTGGCAAATCCTTGTAAGTTAGAAAATAGTGCATTAACCGGTCAATAATAAGTTCAGGACAATCGGAAATGTCTTTGTAATTCCCGTATACTGCATCATTATTTAACACCGCTATGATTTTATCATCGGCCTCATCTCCGTCAATCATTCTAAAACCTCCAATAGGTCTTGCTCTTACCAGGATATCTCCATGTGTAATATCTTTTTCCGTTAGAATACATATATCCAGCGGATCCTGATCTCCTTTAACATTCTCTTTTCCCGTTTTTTCGGCAGCATAATCAGCCACCCTTTTCCCACAATAGGTTTGGGGGATAAATCCATAAAGTGCGGGAACAACATTGGAATATTTCTGTGGACGGTCCAGACGTAAATATCCACTCACTTTATCCACTTCATATTTAACCGTGTCTGTAGGAACCATTTCTATGAAAGAGGTGAGAACTTCGGGAGCTTCATTACCAATATCCACTCCGTGCCATGGGTGTGATTTGTATCTTAACCCCATCAATTTACCAACAATTGGATCCATTACCATATGATTCTTCTTTTATTAATTTCAATTTCAAAATTCTTCGACAAGCTTCTCAAGACCAACACCTCTTGAGGCTTTCAATAAAATTGTTTTATCTTCCAGGGGGGTCTTTTGTAAATATTCTTTAAGGCGTGTAACATCTGGGAAGTTTAAAATGTTCTGGTCATT
>CAYVSF010000004.1:0-22902 GCA_964453775.1 uncultured Bacteroidales bacterium | reverse complement strand
AAAAAGTATATACTAATCGATAGAAAGTCAATCTAAAAATATCAACTTCTGATGGATTTGGAAGATCGACACCGGCAAATTTTTCAGTCTCGGTTTTTTCAAAGGAATTTGGGAGTTCCGATGATTTTTCAACCCACAATATCGTATCGCATTACCTTTTTAATAATGAATTAAAAGGATACGTACCTTATGATCCGTATCTGCTTGAAGACAACGAACATTCAGACAAAGCTATGGATCTAATAATGATGACCCATGGATGGAGACGCTATAGCTGGCCGGAGATATTAAATACGAATATACCTGACCTAAAAAAACAAGAAAACTATGACCAGATAACAGGAAAAGCCTATAAGCGAAGAAGACCCGCGAAAAACGTTGATGTTTTGGCCATGCAATACCCCAATACCAGTATGGCTGGAATGATGGATACCGATGAATCAGGGAAATTTACATTCAATTTGCACCAGATAGATGCCAATAATCAATTTCTATCCTTCATGGTGAGTTCCGATCGCAAAAGAAATCCATATACAATAAAACTGGATACAATTATTAATGATAACTTTTTAGCAAATTTTTCTGATTACATTAAAAACAAATATCCTTATCCAATTCCCTATTCAAATTCACGATCGAGATATAAAGAAAAAGTCAACCTTGAGCTTGATGATAACTATTTAATTGAAGAAGTTGTGATCAAAGGGAAAAAGCCTTTTAAACCACATAATAAATATGATGATTATTTTGGTGCCTTCAGCACTGTTAAAGAGGTCCCGAAAAACATATATAAAGATGTTGTTAATCTGGAAGATATGTTGATTCGTATCTGCAATCCTTTCTATATTAACCGAAGCAGAGGTATTTTGCACATGAACACAAGTTATAATAGAGACAGAAGAATTTGGGGTTTCTATACATTCCCGGTCTATTTTGTTGTTAATGACATCAGGATTGGAAACTCCTTTACCAGAATTAAACATCTTAAATCTGAACATATTAAGAAAATTACCGTGCTAAATGGATACGAAGGCTTTATGGAGTATGGAAAAAAAGCAATGGGAGGAGTCGTATTTATTGAAACCCATGATCTCATAGACCTGGCCAAAGAAAAAGAATCGCCAGATTATTTGACTATTCTCCACCTTTATGAAAGTCAAAAAGAATATTATAAGCCCAAATATGACAAAGAGTGGAAAAAACATATGGGCATTATTGACTTTAGAACATCCTTATATTGGGCGCCTAACATCGATACCGATAATTCAGGTGTAGCCCATATATCATTTTATACTTCTGATGTTTCTGGTGAATTTCAAGTAGTTATTAATGGCGTTGGATTAAATGGGAAACTAGGATCATTTTCAAAAACAATTCAAGTGAACAAATAGAAAAACAAGGAATTTCACCCAGCGATTAAAAGAAGTATCTTATTACTGAACATTAGCACCATAATTTGGTATTAAGATTAAAGAAATTAAAGATATTTAAATCTTAAAAATACCAAAACATGAGTTATTATTTCGAAAAAAATATAAAGAACCTCACATTTGAAGAGACAGAACAACAGATAACTGATAAGCTTAAAGATGAGGGCTTTGGAGTTTTAACAGAAGTTGATGTACAGGATACGTTAAAATCAAAATTGGACGTAGATTTCAGAAAATATAAAATTTTAGGTGCATGCAACCCTCCTTTTTCGCATAAAGCGTTAACAGCCGAGCCTAATATTGGCTTAATGCTCCCCTGCAATGTGGTGGTTCAGGAGAAGGAAGATAAAACAGTCAGTGTTACTGTTGTGGACCCTGTTGCTTCCATGCAGGCAGTAAATAATGATGAATTAAAAGAAGTTGCAAAAACCATAAAAGAGAAACTTCAGAAAGCACTGGCAAACTTATAACCAAAAATTATGCAAACATTAAGATTTAAAACTTCATTGAAATGCGGTGGATGTGTGAATGCCATCAAACCTTACATGGATAAAATTAAAGGAATAGAATCCTGGGATGTAGATCTGAGCAGTCCCGATAAAATCGTGGAGGTGGTTACAAACACAGCCAGTCCGGAAGAAATTATAAAGGCTATTGAGAAAGGAATTGCAGAGGCAGGATATACAGTAGAACAAATAAACTAAGATTGCGCTGTAAAGAGAAGAATAGGTACTATGAAGAAAGACAACTTCCCGGTTGAAGGCATGAGCTGCGCAGCTTGCGCAAAAAGTGTAGAAACCATCATTGACAGTATTGAAGGTGTAAATTTTGCCCGGGTGAATTTTGCCGATGAAAGCGTATTGGTAAAATACGACGATGAAAAGGTACAAGCTGAGCAGCTTAAACAAAAAGTACAGTCTATCGGGTATGCAATGGTGATCGAGCAGGAAGAGAACAATAACTTCCTGGAAAAAGAAAAGCTGGCTCTCAAGAAATCGTTCCAAAAGGTTGCCGGTGCAGCCGGACTATCCCTGCCTGTTTTTATCATTTCCATGTTCTTCCCGGAGATGCTCTATGCAAACTGGATTTTGCTGATTTTGAGTACACCTGTTGTTTTTTGGTTTGGTAGGGAATTCTTTTCAAAAGCCTACCTCCTTGCAAAAAATGGCAAAACCAATATGGATACCCTGGTGGCGCTGGGAACGGGAAGTGCATATCTCTTTAGCTTATTCAATACTATTTTTCCGGACTTTCTTATTTCAAGAGGACTTACACCTCACGTATATTATGAAGGTGCTGCCGTAATCATATCTTTCATCTTATTGGGACGATATTTTGAGACACGTGCCAAACTGCGCACAACAGATTCCATCAAAAAACTTATGGGATTAAGAGTGAAATCCGCGCGTGTAAAGAGAAATGGTGACTTTACGGAAATCCCTATAGAAAATGTAAAAGAAAGAGATATCATCCAGATACGTCCCGGAGAAAAAATACCTGTGGATGGAATTATTGAAGAAGGAGAATCCAGCATTGATGAAAGCATGATAACCGGAGAATCCGTTCCAGTAGATAAACACAAGGGAGATAAAATTATTGGTGCTACCATCAACAATACAGGTAGTCTCATTATGAAAGCCACAAAGGTTGGGCGCGAAACCATGCTTGCACAAATCATAGAATTGGTGCGCGAAGCCCAGGGTACCAAGGCTCCTATACAAAAACTGGCCGATAGAATTGCTTCCATATTTGTACCTACAGTTATTCTTATTGCACTCCTAAGTGCAGTTGTATGGTATATTTGGGGACCCGACCCCAGAATGACCCACGCATTCGTAACACTGGTTACGGTACTAATAGTATCATGCCCTTGTGCGCTTGGACTGGCTACTCCCACAGCACTAATGGTTGGGCTGGGAAAAGGAGCAGAACAGGGCATCTTAATCAAAAATGCAGAAGCTCTGGAAATCTTTAAAGATATCGATGCCATTGCTGTGGACAAAACGGGAACGCTCACCGAAGGTAAGCCCTCCGTTGAAGAATGGAAATGGTTGGTTTCAAAAGATAAGCAAAAAAAGATTTCGGCTGCCGTCTATTCAATTGAATCGCAATCGGAACATCCCTATTCAAAAGCCATTAACAATTCTATTGGAGTCTCATCTAAAAATCAACCTGATGTAAAAAGTTTTGATAGCATCACCGGTAGAGGGGTCAAAGCAAAAGTGAATGAAAATCAATACTTAATTGGAAATGAAAAATTCATTTTTGAAAACCTGCAGATTGATGAGGTACATAAAAAGACCATTGAAGAATATAAGGAGAAAGCCAGTACACTTATTCTTGTTGCCCGGGAAAAAGAATTAGTTGCTCTGATTTCTCTGAATGATAAAGTAAAAAACACCAGCTTTGAAGCGGTAGATGACTTGCATGATATGGGCCTCGAAATTCACATGCTCACAGGAGACAATCAAAAAGTAGCCGAACGTGTAAGTAAAAAACTTGCCATCAAAAATTATAAAGCTGAAGTGCTTCCTGAAGACAAGCTTCGCTATGTGGAAGATTTGCAGAAAAAGGGCAAAAAAATTGCTATGGTAGGTGATGGCATTAATGATTCTCCGGCTCTGGCTAAAGCTGATATTGGTATCGCTATGGGCCAGGGAACTGATATAGCTGTGGAAAGCGCTGACATCACCCTTATCAAAGGTGATTTGAAAAAAATTGCAGATGCCCTGCATCTATCCAAAGCAACTCATCAAACCATTAAAGAAAACTTGTTTTGGGCTTTTATCTATAATATCATTGCCATTCCTGTGGCTGCAGGAATTCTTTATCCTATCAATGGATTTCTCTTAAACCCAATGATAGCAGGTGGAGCCATGGCATTTAGTTCGGTATCTGTGGTACTAAACAGCTTAAGACTTAAGAGAAAAAAACTTTTTACATAAAAAGTTTACATTAGCTATACATAAAACATAATTCCAGTGTTTAAAAAGAGTGTTCTCATATAAAGGATGCTCTTTTTTTACCATAGATCATTAAAAATAAGAGCGCATTTTCTTAAAAAATGTTTATTATTGCTGGCCAAATGAAAAACTTCATTCAAAATAAACAGTTTTTTGGAATCGTTTTCTGGCTATGGTTTAGTTTTATCCTGATTATCTCTCTTATTCCCAATATATTCCCAATGGAAATAAGTGTGGACGAACAAAAAACCATCAGGCTGGATTATCTCTTTCACTTTATAGCCTATGGCTTGCTGGGGCTTTTCTTTTTACTTTGGAAATCTGATACCGAATTCAGAATGCAGGCGAAAACCTTATGGCTTTTCCTAATTGGCGGATTTCTGCTTGCCAGTCTAAGCGAGCTATCCCAGCTTTTCATTCCGGGTAGATCATTCAATCCTTATGATTTTATCAGCAACAACCTGGGTGTACTGGCAGGAGGACTTTTGCCAAGAAGACTTTTACGCAGATTTTTTTAAGAAGTCCCTATTTCCAAACACCAGGAATTTTCGTTCCACAGTTTTCGCACTTTCCATCATTAAAACGATTTTGTTGTACCTGGTATCCTTTTCTTTCTATAAGCAATTCATGACATTCAGGACAATAAGTATGCTGTGCCTTGGATCCAGGCAGGTTCCCGATATAAACAAATCGAAGTCCGGCATTTTCGGCTATCTCTTTTGCCTTATAAAGAAGATGTTCGGGAGTGGCTGGTAAATGCTTTAATTTATACATGGGTTGAAACCGACTAAAATGCAAGGGCGTATCCTCAAAACCATTGGAAGCAAGCCAGTCACACATCTTTTTAATCATGTCTGGGTCATCGGTCCAATCGGGTACAATTAAATTGGTAATTTCTAGCCAAACACCTTCCTCTTTTAAAATTTTCAGGGTTCGTAACACCGGATCAAGGCCCCCGGCATTCAAACGCATATAAATTTCATCTTCAAAACTCTTTAAATCGATATTTGCAGCATCAATGAATCTTGTCATCTCCCTCAATGGTTTCTCGTTAATATAGCCTGCAGAAATTAATACATTTCGTATTCCATGTTCGCTGGCCCGAAGAGAAGAATCCCGAACATACTCATAAAAAACAATGGGTTCCGAATAGGTATAGGCAATGGATTTGCACTGATACTCTTGAGCTGCCTGGTATACCTTCCCCGGCATTAAATCATAATTGCGCGTTTCCTTTGGACTTTTCTGTGATATTTGCCAGTTCTGACAATTCAAACAGGCCAGGTTACAACCCGCAGTAGCAATAGAAAAGGCCCGTGTTGAAGGAAGGAAATGATAAAGCGGCTTTTTCTCTATCGGATCTACATGTAGAGCACATGGATTGCCATAGGCAATTGAATAAAGTTTGTTTTCATACGCAATTCGTGTCCGACAATCTCCAGGCTCATCCTTAGTTATAGTACATTCGTTAGGACATAAAAGACACTTCAAGCCCCGGGGCGTTTCCAAATAGTAGATGGCTTCTATCGAATGTTTCCCAGGCCTAAAGTTTTTCGGCTCCCATCCTTCATTATTTGCCGCCAACAATCCCGGCACACCATACAAGCACGCTCCTGTACCCAGGGCGCACTGACGAATAAATTTTCTCCTGCTATTTTTATTTTTGTTCTGCACGATGAAGAAATATTACAAATAATATCTGCAAAAATCAAGAACCGGGTAAACTTCTCTTCCCATAGAAAAATAAAATGCACATAAGGAGATTCAAGATGCCCAGCAGCAAACTTAACCAAATGAACCCAAATAAGGGTAGCAGGTAAACAGAAATCAACACAGTGCCCACAGCAGAACCTATCAAATCCAAAGCATACAAACCCGAAGCGCCCCGGACAAAATCAAGTTTCCTGTTTACCAAAACTGATTGTGCATATTGAGTGCCCACGAAAAAGGCCGGTATAAACACAATGAATGCAAAAATCAGGTAGGAGATTATTTGCCAACCTGCTATTTTGGTCAAACTTATAAAAATTAACGGCAGGAAAGCCAAAAACATACCTAGCCCCATCTGAACAGATGCCAATGACTTAAAACCCGGATTCTGCAACCATCTGGGTACCACATAGGCCCCTGTTGACAAACCGGCCATGAATAGCATAAAAAAAATACCGGTAGCCTGGTAGATATATCCATGAATCAACTGGAATAGGAACAATACCAACATCTCTACCGATGCCCCGCTAAACCCTGTAATCATCATTCCTTTGCCCAGACTGCCAGAACTTAACAATAAGAAAATAAAAACAACAGCAAATAGAAGGACCGGAATCCACAACGCAATTTGGTGAATTCCCAACCAAAGCTGTATATTTTTAAAATAGGCTACAGGAAACAAATCCTTGTTCAAAGGGACTGAGGGCAGAATCTGATCTTCAAGGAAATCCTCCCGTTGGGCTATCAATCCATCATCGGTATAAAAACCAAGGTAGTTGGTGGTAATATCTCTTTCTTCCAGCATTTTCCCAACTCTAATTTCTAGTTTTTTATCTGAGGCCATAATAATAGTGTTATTCCCTGGATATAACCGAACCTCATCAAATAGCTCATGTAAGGTATTGTAAATGGCAGATAACAACTCTCGCTGCTCATCGCTCAAATAGTTGCCGGAAATTGGAACAGACAGTGACAAAACAGCGTCTTCTGTCATATTTCTCCTGATTTCACCGAAAAATTCAAGGGTATAGAAACGATTGAACTGGGCTGTAACAGGCAAAGGTATTTTCAACAGAATTACGTCAAATTGGCTTCCGGATCGTTGAATGAACCTTCTGGGATCTTCCCTATGCTTTACCAGGTTCAACCCGGGAGGAACCGTGGTATACTTTTGCGTTAAATCAAGCAGCCAGGGATTCAACTCCACGTAGCTAACCGACTGTAAATCGTACTTATTCAATTCCCTGAAAACGTCTGTAAATCCTCCTGAAATCAATAGTACATTTTGGGGATTATCCTGCTGCAATAAGGGCAGATGGATTTCTTCCTCAACTATTTCCAAACTTTCCCCGGATTGCAGAAAAACCCCGTTTTCGATAATATGCAACTGATTTTCGGACTGGCTTACCAGTAACTTCCCCATTGGGGTGTCCCGGTAATAATCGATCGTAGGTAAATTATAAACTCTGGCAGCCAATTCTTCCTCAACCGGAAAAAGAAAAGGGACTATAGAAATAAGGAAAAGAAGAAAGGCTAAAAATAAATGCATAAAATGCCTCTGGCTAAAGGCAATGTAAAAAATCCCGACCGAAGTAATCATGAAAACAACTGCCAGTACCTCAAGGTTATTGAATAACCAAATTAAAATGGCGTTCAACACCAATCCTCCTGCTAATCCTCCCAAAGATTCCCATGCATATATTTTTCCGGCCTTATTTTGGGTGCTTAGTTGATGAATCCCGGCCACCAATTTTCTAAAAAAAGCACCACTCATCAAACAAAAAGGAGCTACAGACAGCACTGTAATGGCAGCAGTTGAATAAAGTGAAAGTTGCTCGCCGGGTTTTATGAATACAATCTTAATTCCGTATAGCAGACCAAGGCTAAGCAGCCCCATAAACATGAGCCAAAATAGATCAAAGCCAATAGCTTTGGCAAAGTTATTTCTTTGGGTTGACACCTGAATGGCAGCTCCTACTCCAGTTAACATCATCCATGAGGCCATAAAGATAGCCACGATTAGCTCGTTCCCCTCAAATAGAGCCAAAAACTCCCGAATGGTAACAATTTGTACCATAAAAGTAAGCGCACCTAGGAAAAATGATGCCAAAAGAACTGTTTGCTTGTCGGTCAGCTTCTTCATAAATTGTGATTAAATACCCAATATTTTTTGTCCGGCTTTCTTAAAATATTTCAAATGCCATATAAAATGAAAAAGGGCAATTACAAACCACACCAATCCAAATCTAACATGATTTTCCTTCCAAATTGCTTTCCCGGCCAGGTTTATATCCAGGGCATCTGTCAAAGCCATCAGTATCCCGGTCCCACCGGCTAAAATAAAGGAAAATAACAATAGATAATTCCAGATCCTGCGATGATCCGGAAAACTAAAATAGCGGCTCTTTGTGAAAGTATAACTAATTGTATAGACAACCAGGCTAATGCCCAGAATGATAAAAATCGTAAAATCCATTATTCTTTCTCCTTAAAAACCAATGCTTCGTAAATAAAGATATCGGCATTCTTCCATCCTTCCCAGCCAATGCCTGCCTTGTCGCGTGCACAATGCCCCAGGAACTCTTCTTTGGTCCATCCCGTTTCATGGGCTACCTGGGGTAAAAAGGTTCCGGTACGAAATCCATCTTTTATGTAAATGCCATGCCTCCCCATGTCGATTTCATCAATAGAATCAATCTTTTGTAAAGGAGTAAGAACTGATATTTCTACAGTAATATCCTCCAATTCCTTTTCCTGAACAGGAGGAAACCTTGGGTCCCTTGTAGCTGCTGAGACGACCATTTTTTGTACCACACTATAGAGTGGTTCATCGCTTGTAAAGCGGCCTATGCAGCCTCTAAGCATTTCTTTTTTCTTCAAGGTAACAAAGGCCCCACATTTCGACTGTAATGTTTCATTCAGTTCTTTCTGATTTACACCCGATACTTCCCCTGTAGCCAGGTAGTCTTTAAGAGTTCGCCTTGCAAGATCCAATAAATATTCTTTGTCTTGTACTGATAATTTAAATTGCTGACTCATAATTGGCGGTTTTTTTTCTGAAAAAATAATGGCATGATAGCCGACCACCCTAGAGTGATCGCCGGAAACATCTCCCGAATTCTGATAATCGGCATGGTGTGTTTCAATTGAAGGATCGTCCCCGGACATATACAATAACGTAAGTACTGCAGGCCAACCACACAGGCTGGTGAGGAAATTTTCATATCCTTGTGAAGCATTATAGTTGATCGCATTAATCAATGCCGATGGTGAATTTTTTAGTATCGCCTGTCCTGTTCTGGAATCTGCTTTCACAGCATCTGCATACTTCGTGTAATGCGAAAAATCACTGCTTATAATAAACAAATTTTTAGTCGTAAAATAAGGCTGCAAAACTTTCGCCATTTTCTTGCAATCGGAAAGGCTTTGCGTGCCGGTAACAATGGGGACTATTTTGAAGGGCTTCTTCAACCGATGCTGTAAAAATGGAATTTCCACTTCCAGACTGTGCTCCATGGTATGGGCTTCTTCATGAAAAACAAACAACTCCGAATTATCGACCAGCTGTTGAGCCAGTTCTCTATTCACCCGGACTTCGCCAAGAGGCGTCTCGTAGTTTCCAGCGGTATAAACAGAAGCGCCCTTAAAAACCTGCTGGTGACTGGAAGCCAGAATGAAAATATTATCAAATTCCATGTCCGGATCGATATGCAAAAAACCTGAAGCAGCCACCTTCCCGGAGTAAGGGTATCCAGCATGAGGTACAAGAATAACTCTTGGATACTGGTAAGTGGCAAGGGGCTCAGCCTGGGCAAATAATTTCTCCAACATCAATGCAAGTGCTGTTGAATCTTGGGGATAAAACTGGCCTGCCACCACTGGCTGCCGGTTTTTACATCTAGCAGTATCCTCATTCAATTCCTGCGAATTGCAAGTGCGGAGCATAACTCCTGTGAGTACCATCACCAGAAGCAGCAATAGTTTTAAGGGTTTCATTTTGTGGTTCCTTTTCAGGTAAATTTACAAAATATGAAGCCTGTAAACAAGAATGCAGCTTTTCTCCAAAAACGAAAACAAATCATTATTTTAGTAAAAAAATCACATGGAGCTCATTTCTCTCCTCTTCCTGCTTATTTATGCCAGCTTGATCCTCATCCTGATTTATGGCTGGAATAAACCTGCATTGAAAGAACCTACAGGGGATATAGAAGTTACAGTAAGTATTATCGTTGCATTCAGGAATGAACAAAAACATCTTCCAGGGTTAATTCATAACCTGTATCAGCAAGATTTCTCAAAAGAAAAATTTGAAATCATTTTTATCAATGATCACTCTTCGGATTTATCCCTTCAGATGATCCAAAAATATGATAAACAAAAACGCATCCAGGTGCTGGAGCTATCCGAAAGCTTCCAGGGGAAAAAACGAGCTATTGCTAAAGGTGTTGCCCATGCAAAAGGAAATTTAGTACTTTTTACGGATGCGGATTGTTCATTTTCAGCAAATTGGATCCGCTCCATGGTGCAAGCCTGGCAAATAACGAAATCAAAACTCATTCTTGGCCCTGTGTGCTATAAAAACCCTTCAAACTTTGCTCAACACCTCTTTAACCTGGAGTTTATGAGCCTGACGGGATCAGGAGCAGCCATGTCTAAAATAGGCAGACCCATTATGGGAAATGCGGCCAACATGCTTATAGAAAAAACAGCTTTTCCACGGAATAATGAAGCTACACTGCCATCCGAATCTTCGGGTGATGATGTTTTTTTAATCCATTACCTTAAAAAACATGCCTTTCAATCCATTTCATTTTGTAAGGATCCTCAATCTATTGTAGAAACCAGCCCGCCATGCAATGTAAGAGAGTTCCTCCATCAAAGGGTTCGATGGGCATCCAAATCAAAAAGATACAGAGATATTGACACTATTTTGGTGGCATCTGTTGTTTTTCTTTTCAATTTGTATCTACTGGTTATGGCGATGATGTTTATATTATCATGGATACACCTCTCCTGGCTGTTAATTCTCATTGCGTTTAAATGCCTCGTAGATTTTATTTTCTTTTATCCTATAGCCAGATTTTATCAGCACTCAAAAAGCCTTTGGTTCATTCTTCCAGCTAACCTGTTGTATCCGTTTTATATTGTTTATGCTGCTGTTAGGGGTTGGATGGGCAGATTTTCATGGAAAGACCGGCAATACCCCTGAAGTAAATCGCTATATTTGCATGACAATGAAAAATAGCAAAGCATTACACACAAAGTCTACAAGTCCGAATCAGCTCCTTTGGAGACGACTGATGAATAATCCTTTGGCAATTTCCGGACTAAGCTTTATCCTGCTTTGTACTATCATAGCATTAGGCGGGTACCTTTTCACACCAGACAAAACCCCCTTCGCCAACAACCAAATCCTGCAAATTGCCTCTAAAAAACCCGGATTTAAGGTGCAAATGCTAAAAATCAGGAAAAATATACCTGATGAGAAGCCCCATTTCATCGAATTTATCATACATGGGAAACAAAACCTTTACACGCTCTTACCGGTAGACAGCATAGAACTTACAAAAAAGCAGGTTCTTGCATGGGAATACACCGGAAATGAGGCTGTTGAAAGCCGGGAGTACAAATATTCTAAGGCAGACGTGGTCTATCCCCTACAGAAACAACTGACCGTTGGAAGCAATTCCTGTCAAATTAAATTAATAGACGGAAAAATTCTTACAGCAAATTACACTGACTTATCAAAGCAAATTTACGATAATCACCTGGTAAACAAACGCTACCTGTTGGGCACGGACAGGTTTGGCCGGGACCTGTTAAGCAGGCTGCTCATTGGAACACGCATTTCGCTTTCCGTGGGCTTTATATCCGTGTTAATCAGTCTCATCATTGGCATTAGTTTTGGCGCCGTTGCCGGCTACTTTAGAGGAAAGATAGATGCTGCAATCATGTGGCTAATCAATGTTATTTGGTCTGTCCCTACCCTGCTCATGGTAATCTCCATTACCCTGGTACTTGGTAAAGGATTTTGGCAGATTTTTATCGCAGTGGGCCTTACCATGTGGGTGGAAGTCGCCAGGGTGGTAAGAGGGCAGGTCATGTCCATACGTGAGAAAGATTATATTTTGGCTGTAAAAACCCTGGGATATGGAGATGGCAGGATCATCATTAAACACATACTTCCCAATATTACCGGACCGGTTATTATTATTTCGGCAGCCAATTTTGCTACTGCTATTCTGCTGGAGGCGGGATTAAGCTTTCTTGGGATTGGAGTTCAGCCTCCGGTGCCATCCTGGGGAACCATGATCAAACAACATTATGGCTACATCATCCTGGACCAGGCCTATTTGGCTATTCTACCCGGAATTGCAATTATGTTGCTCGTTTTGGCTTTTACCTTATTAGGAAACGGCCTAAGAGATACCTTTGATCCTCATAGCAACTGATAAGCTATATCTATCTAAATAAATATTTCCATTTGTCCATATTTTTCGTTTGTTTGTCAAAACAGAACAAACTTTTATGAAGCTTCGTGGTTATTAGATAAAATATTTTTAAACCCAACCCTTCTTTAGCTATGAAAGAAAAAATTAAAGATACCATCAGTTCATTAAAAATCCATGTTCAAAAAAACCTGGAAGCTATCCGGGCAAATGAAAAAAACATCAGGCAGTTACTGGAAAGAGAAGTTTCGGAAAACCGTTCCGGGATCTTGTCGAGGCTTTCTGCTGAAAACAAGAAGCTACTGAATGAAAATAACGACTTTATCAAACTGCAGTTTGATTTATTAAAATTTATGGACAAGCATGCAGAGCGACTCGAAGTGCACACAGAATCTAAGAAAAAATCGGAAGATAACGATAGTCTGTATGAAATTCTGGATACTAAAACCCTGACCTTTGAACAAGCATTAGATCTAACCATTTCCGGGGAGCTTGAGTTCAACGATGCACATCCTTTCTTCATGCAGGAGGAGTTCTACAAAGCTTTGATAGACTATTACCTTAGCATTGAGGATTATGAAAAGTGCCAGCTTCTTTCGGAAACCCGAAAAACGGCCGAAAACTAAAGATTTCTTCTTTGCATAATCAGGTGGCTTGCCAGAACAAACACACAAAGGTAAGCCACTGCTACTAATACGGTTGTCCCCATCGAGAGTTTTTCGGGCAGCAACCCGATTTGAGAAAAATCAAGCTGACTGGTTCCATTTGCATTCATATAGGTGCTTTCCGAAGTAAGTGTTAAAAACTCCGGCGTTGGAGTTAAATTTGATATAATCTTAATGGGGAAAAATGCCCTCACCTGTACCGGGAAAAATGCCCGGAGAATGGGTTCAATGGGGAAAAAGTATAAAATAAAAAGAATAATCGAGAGGGCGTTATTCCGAAATATCACAGCAAACAGCATCCCCAGCGATAAATAGGCTAAGGCCTGCACAAAATAGACCCCCAAAATATCCATATTTTGTAAAAGTTTGCCGGAAACATCCTCACCGGTATTGATCAAACCAGCAATTAGACCTGAAATCGTAACCAAAAGTAAGGTGTAAACTGCCACCACCAAAATCAACAATAATTTCCCATTCACCAATTCCCTTCGAGAAAGGCCATTCATGTAATTCTGTCGGTATGTTCGGTAGGAAAACTCATTCCCCACTAAAAGAATCATAACAATTCCAAGAAAAATATTAAACCAGCTGGCTATCCAGGGAAAGAAATCCCATACATAAGGAAATTCATAGAGCTTGCTCATGGTAAATCCCGGAAAGCTGATTTCTATGCGGGAAGCTACTAATATAACCAGTAAAAACAACACAAAATGAATGATCATCAGTGTTCTAAATGCCGGATAAGATAATGCTTTTATTTTTTCTATTTGAAGAAGACGTTTCATGGCGTAGTTGTATTAAAAAAAGACTATTTAACTAATTGCAGGAATTCCGATTCCAGACTTGGTTTTTGTTCTATAAGTTTCGAAAGGACAATTCCCTTTTGATGGGCCAGGGTATTAATCTCTGCAGCTCCTAGTCCCTCTTCAAGAGTAATCACAAGATCCTCATCTTCGGATTTTACTGCTTTAACAGCTTTTTGCTGCTTTAAAAATTCGTTTAATTCCTGATTTTTAGAAGAAGAAACCCGCACAATTTTATCTCCGCGAAGCAATGTTCCGACTTTGCCATTGGCAATTAATTCTCCGGATTTCAGAACCGCCACATGCGAACAAACTTTTTCCACTTCATCCAGAATATGAGAAGCCAACAAGATGGTTTTCCCTTCCCTTGACTGCTCCTGGATAATCTCCCGAACTTCGGCAAAGCCTTCAGGATCGAGTCCATTCGTAGGCTCATCCAGCACCAGCACATCAGGATTCCCAAGCAATGCAGCTGCCAGCCCCATTCGCTGCTTCATTCCCAGGGACAAATGACTGAATTTGGAATACTTTCGCTTCAACAAATTGGTAATCCCAAGAGCATGATTAATAGCTTCCTTTTTAATTCCCTTAATGGTGGCAATAATCATCAGGTTCTCGTAAAGGCTTAGGTAAGGATAGAAATTTGGCGTTTCAATCAGCGACCCGATGCGTTTTCTCACATCCGCATCCAATCCATGTCCAAACCAATTATAGGAACCCGATTGTGGAGCCAATATTCCAAGAATAACTCCGAGAGTTGTTGTCTTTCCGCTTCCATTAGGCCCCAAAATCCCATAAACCTGACCTGCTTCCACCCTAAGACTAATATTCTTTATGGCCTGAATATTACCATAATTCTTGCTCAGTTGATTTATTTCCAGTATGTGTTCCACAATTTTAATTTTAAATGAAAATGAGGTGATTTGTAAAATCACCCCACCGAAGGTATAAAAAAATATAAAAGTGTTCAATATTAATTGCCTAATTCAGAAAAGAACTTTATCCGCATCAAACGCACTTCCTCTTCTGAATATTCATCTTCTCCCAATTCTTCCAGGGCAGATTCTATGGATTCTGTTTCTGCTTCTTCTCTAAAATACTCAAAAATATCATCCTGCTTATCCTCGTCAATCACCTGGTTGATGTAATAATCCAAATTAAGTTTGGTTCCTGATTGCACAATGGACTCGATCTCATCATACAATTGCAGCATTTCCAATCCTTTTGCATCGGCAATATCATCCAGGGGCATTTGCCGGTCGATGCTTTGAATAATATATACTTTAAGTCCTGATTTATTCACCACCGACTTGACCACCATATCCTGCGGCCGGATAATCTCTTTTTCCTCCACGTATTTTTTTATCAGTTCAATGAACTTTTTGCCATAGCGTTTAGCTTTCCCGGCGCCAACCCCAACAATACGCTGCATCTCCTCATAATTAACCGGGTATTGGATAGCCATATCTTCCAAAGAAGGATCCTGAAAAATAACAAAAGGCGGAAGATTGTTGTCCTTGGCCACTTTCCTCCTTAAATCCTTCAGCATGTTAAACAATTCGTTATCTACTACTCCAGTCTTTCCTCCTCCTGCTTTTCCAAGCTCTTCCTCATCGGCTTCATCATAATCGTGATCTTTGCTCAGCATGATAGACCAGGGCTTTTCAATAAACTTATGTCCATATTCTGTCAACTTAAGAAGTCCGTAAGTTTCAATGTCCTTTTCAATAAGCCCATGAATCATAGCATGACGAAGCACTGCATTCCAGTATTTACTGTCGTTATCGCTCCCCTTTCCAAAAACATCCAGTTCGTGGTGCTTATATGATTTTATGGCTGTATTTTTATTCCCTGCCAGAATGTTGGCAACATGATCTGCCTTAAACTTTTCTTTAATTTCCAGTATGGTCTCAAGAGCCATCTTAATATCTTCCTTCCCTTCAAATTGTTCTTTGGGATGCAGACAATTGTCGCAGTTTTCGCAATTATCCTCGTGATATTCTTCCCCAAAGTAATGCAATAACATCTTTCGGCGACAAACCGAAGATTCTGCATAAGCGGTAGTTTCAAGAAGCAGTTGCTTCCCAATTTCTTGCTCGGCCAGGGGTTTCCCCTGCATAAATTTTTCCAGCTTTTGAATATCCTTATAGCTGTAAAACACCAGGCATTTCCCCTCTCCACCATCTCTACCGGCACGTCCGGTTTCCTGATAATAGCCTTCCAGGCTCTTAGGAATATCATAATGAATAACGAAGCGTACATCCGGTTTATCAATACCCATACCAAAAGCAATAGTAGCTACAATAACATCCACTTCTTCCATCAGAAACTTATCCTGATTTCCACTTCGTGTTGAAGCATCCATACCGGCATGGTAGGGTAGTGCCTTAATGCCGTTTACCTGCAACACTTCGGCAAGTTCTTCTACTTTCTTACGGCTTAAGCAGTAAACGATACCCGATTTGCCGCTGTTATTTTTAATAAACTTGATTAATTCTTTTGTAGCATTCACTTTGGGTCTTACCTCATAGTAGAGGTTTTCCCGGTTAAATGAAGACTTAAACACATTGGCTTCTAACATGTCCAAATTCTTCTGGATATCATGTTGCACTTTAGGTGTCGCCGTTGCAGTAAGCGCAATTACCGGGGCCTGTCCAATTTTATTGATGATGGGACGTATTCTCCTGTATTCAGGCCTGAAATCGTGCCCCCATTCAGAAATACAATGCGCTTCATCCACTGCATAAAAACTAATCCTGGCCTGTTTTAGGAAGGCAATATTCTCTTCTTTTGTCAACGATTCCGGGGCCAAATACAACAATCGGGTTTTTCCCGCCAGGACATCGTCTTTTACTTGTTGCATCTGGGTTTTGTTCAGAGAAGAATTAAAAAAGTGTGCCACACCATCCTCTGTACTAAACCCGCGCATTGCATCCACCTGGTTTTTCATCAATGCTATTAGAGGTGAAATAACAATTGCTGTTCCATCTAATATTAATGCGGGTAATTGATAACAAAGTGATTTTCCTCCTCCGGTTGGCATCAAAACAAATGAATCATTGCCATTCAATACATTTCTTATAATGACTTCCTGATTTCCCTTGAATGTATCAAACCCAAAATACTCTTTCAAATACTCCTTTAGTGAAATGTCTGCTCCTACACTCATATCAACACAATACAATTAAATATAACCTGTTCTTCTATAATAAAAATTTATACGTGGATTTTGGCAAGTTGTTACCGGCCGAATTACAAAATCCAATTAAATTAAATACATTTGTAGCTTAAAGTTACGAACTTTTATCTAGATTTTGATAAAAAAAATACAATTTTCTCCGTTTTAATTTATCATAAAAATGGACATTAAAAAAACAGCTGTAGAAACCATCAAAACTGAAGCTGCGGCAATTGCAAATTTGGCGGACTATATCAACAAGGACTTTGAAAAAACAGTTGAATGTATTTATGAAGGGAAAGGACGGGTAGTGGTTACCGGTATTGGCAAAAGCGCTCTGATTGCACAAAAGATTGTAGCCACACTAAATTCTACGGGAACGCCTTCTATCTTCATGCATGCAGCAGATGCAATTCATGGGGATCTGGGAATTATTCAAGACGAAGATATCATCATCTGCCTTTCAAAAAGCGGGAATACGCCTGAAATTAAAGTGTTGGTGCCATTGCTTAAAAACATGGGAAATACACTTATTGCCGTAGTTAGCAATACCAATTCATTTCTGGCAAAACAGGCCGATTTCGTTTTAAGAGCTTCTGTAAGCAAGGAAGCTTGTCCGAATAACCTGGCACCAACATCGAGCACCACGGCACAACTGGTTATTGGGGATGCTTTAGCTGTTTGTCTTCTGGAAAAGAAAGGGTTTTCCGAAGAAGATTTTGCCAAGGTCCATCCGGGTGGCTCGCTGGGAAAAAAGCTTTACATGCGGGTGAGCGATCTTTACAAAACGAATGAAGCACCAAGCGTTTATGAAAACGACAACATCAAAGACGTGATACTTGAAATTACCGGGAAAAGACTTGGGGCAACAGCTGTTATTGACAAAAACAATAAAATAAAAGGGATCATAACAGATGGTGATATACGTCGAATGCTTCAAAACCATAAAGATATCGAGAATTTAGAAGCAAAAGACATCATGTCGGTGACGCCAAAACTAATATCAGAGAAAGAACTGGCCATAAATGCTTTTAATCTTATGGAAGAGAATAACATTACCCAGTTAATCGTAGTTAAGGATGAAAAATACAAAGGTATGGTTCATTTGCATGATATTCTAAAAGAAGGAATTGTTTAATCCATTTCTATGAGTGCAAAAACGAACCAGGATATGAGCTTTTTGGATCACCTGGAGCAACTCCGGTGGCATATTATTCGATCGTTGCTGGCAGTTATTTTGCTAGCGGTTTTGGCTTTCGTTTTTCACGATCTAATCTTCAATACTGTCTTATTGGCCCCCAAAAATCCTGGTTTTTATACTAATGTGCAACTTTGCCGGCTGGGAGAACTGGTGAACATTGATAAGCTTTGTATTAACTCTAAGCCGCTGGAACTCATCAACATTAAGATGGCCGGACAATTTGCCCTGCATATTTGGGTGTCGATCTTTGCCGGGATTATCCTTGCTTTTCCTTATATCTTTTCAGAATTATGGCGTTTTATACGTCCGGCTTTGTACGAAAAAGAACTTAAGCATACTCAGGGAGCTGTTTTTTTTAGTTCTCTGCTTTTTCTCCTGGGTGTACTTTTTGGTTATTTCATTATCGTTCCACTTTCTGTTCATTTCCTGGGAAGCTATCATGTGAGCGATCAGGTGGTAAACCAGATCAACCTGAAATCGTATATTGGAACGGTAACTAGCATAACTTTAGCAGCAGGTCTTACTTTTGAGCTGCCCATCCTTATCTATTTTTTGAGCAAAGCCAGCCTGGTTACACCCTCGTTTTTAAAGAAATACAGGCGTCATGCCATCGTTCTAATTTTGCTGCTGGCTGCAACAATTACCCCGCCGGATATCTTCAGCTTGTTTTTAGTAACATTACCTCTTTTGCTCCTTTACGAAGTGGGTATTATGATCTCCCGAAAAATAGAAAAGAAATTAAGCAACACCTGATGTTTCCTTTTCCCCTGAAATAACGTAAATTTATCAAAAACTGAAGGTGTATCTACCCATTATAAAACTACCTTACATCATTCGACTTGTTTTGCTGCTCCTTATTTTTGTGCAGTCCGGTAATCTCTATGCACAGACCACTAAAATAAGGGGGCGGGTTAGCGATGCCAGTAATAATGAAGGAATTCCCTTTGTTAATGTTTCGTTCAAAGGAAAACCAACCGGCACCATCACCAGCGAGACCGGTTCCTATTTTCTGGAAACACGGGAAAAACATGATTCGCTTACCTTTTCTTTTGTTGGATATCAAAGTCAGACGGTTCCAATAAAACCAAACACCTATCAGGAAATTTATATTCAACTGGAGCCAATTTCAATTAACATCAAAGAAGTAAAGATTACACCCGGCGTGAACCCGGCACATATTGTTTTACGTAAAATCATTGCCAGTAAAGACAGGCACAATCCCAAGAAACTTGACAGTTATTCCTACCGGGCCTACAACAAGCTACAGCTGGATATCAATAATGTAAATGAATCGTTTCAAAAACAACGGGTATTTAAACATTTTCAATTTATTTTCGATTATATCGACACTTCAGCTATGACTGGGAAAGCTTACCTCCCGGTGTTTATTACCGAATCCTTCTCCGATTATTATTTCCAGCGTAATCCCAGGAAAGAGAAAGAAATCATAACAGCTACTAAAATAGCGGGCTTTGATAATAAAAGTCTGGCCCAGTTTACCGGAAAAATGTACCAGAAGATCAACATCTATAATAATTTTGTTTCTGTATTTGAACCGGGCTTTATTAGTCCTATTTCTGATTTTGGGCTGCTCTATTACAAATACTATCTCCTGGACAGTGCCTATATTGATAACCATTGGTGCTATCAAATAAGTTTTACGCCGAAAAGAGAGCAAGAACGCACATTCAGGGGAAACCTTTGGGTTAATGATACCAGCTTTGCCATTAAGAAGATTGATATGCGCATCGCCAACGATGCAAATTTCAATTTTGTAAATGATTTTTCTGCCAGTTATATTTATGAACCTGTTAAAGACAGCATTTGGTTTCTTACACGTGAAAAACTTATTATCGATTTCAATATCTCCAATCAAACAACCGGTTTTTTCGGCAGGAAGTTATCAACCTACAGCAATATCAGTATAAATAATAAAATTCCGGAACGGGCCAAAAGGATGAACGACAATATTAAAGTAGCAGGAAAGGCATTAAAACGGGAAGAAAAATACTGGGCGAATATGCGGCCGGAGCAACTAAGCAGACAGGAAGAAGAAATTTATTTGATGGTCGACTCCGTGCAACAGATACCGGCGTATAACCGTTATGAAAAGCTGGTGGCCATGTTTGCCATGTATCATTATGAAATTGGACCATTGGAACTGGGACCTTATTATAAATTATACAGTTACAACGAACGTGAAGGACACCGTTTTCGTTTTGGTATGCGCAGCAGCAACCAATTTAGCAAAAAAATAATGCCCGCGGGGCATATTGCTTACGGGCTTAAAGATGAAAAATGGAAATACGGGGCTTCTATTTTATATGTCCCTGTAAAACAACCGCGTTTTAGCCTGGGTTTTAGTTACCGCTACGACATGCGCCAATTGGGACAAAGCAAGTATGCACTTACCGAAGACAACATTTTCACTTCTTTACTCCGGAGAAATCCGAATACCAAATTGACACTTACTGAGGAAATTGAAGCCAGTATAGAAAAAGAATGGTTCCAGGGATTTACACAGGAAATATTTATCCGCAGAAATAGCATTTTTTCCAATTCGGATGTGAGCTTTGTGCAGTCAACCGCTTCCGGACAAGAAAACATTGGCAGTATTACAACTACAGAGATTGAGATCAACAACCGCTTTGCAAAAAATGAGAAGTACCTTCGTGGGGAATTTGAGCGGATACGTCTGGGAACAGATATGCCGGTCGTTAACATTCGCCTCACTGCCGGTCTAAAAGACTTTATGGGCGGTGAGTATTCCTATTATAAATTGAAACTTTCCATGCACGATAAAATCCGCATGAGTCCTTTGGGCTATTTCTATTATAAAATGGAAGGCGGCCAGATTTTTGGAGAAGTGCCCTATCCTCTCCTGCACCTGCATCCGGGAAATGAGACCTATGCATATGACAAACATGCCTACAATATGATGAATTATTATGAATTCGGTAGCGACCGGTATTTATCCCTGCACGGAGAATACCATTTTCAGGGATTTTTCTTCAATAAAATACCCCTGGTACGCAAACTAAAACTTAGAGAAGTGGTGGGTGGTAAAATACTTTGGGGCGAAATCCAACAAAACCATGAGAGCATCATCAGCTTTCCCGATAATTTTCATGAACTGGATAAACCATACTATGAAGTGCAAGCCGGCATCGAAAATATTTTGAAAATTTTTAGGCTGGATGCTATTTGGCGATTAAGTTACCGCAATCATCCCAATATTGAAACCTTTGGATTAAGGCTGGGGATGCAAATTATTTTCTAAAGAAAAAAAATACATACATTTGTAAAAAAAATGGCATGAGTCAGTCAGAAAGCATCACATTAAGAACCGACAAACTGGTTAAAAGATACCGATCAAGAACTGTTGTGAAAGGTGTAAGTGTAGAGGTAACACAGGGTGAAATTGTAGGTTTGCTGGGACCTAATGGAGCAGGAAAAACTACCACTTTTTACATGATAGTAGGACTGATCACACCCAACTCAGGCAATATCTACCTGGATAATAAAATCATTACCAAAGAACCGATGTATAAAAGGGCTCAAAAAGGAATTGGCTACCTGGCCCAGGAAGCATCTGTGTTTAGGAAGCTAAGCGTGGAAGATAATCTGAAAGCCGTACTTGAAATGTCAAGTTTTTCGAAAGAAGAGCAACGCGACCGACTGGAAAACCTAATTGACGAGTTTGGTCTGCAAAAAATCCGAAAGAGCCTTGGCATTCAACTCTCCGGAGGAGAAAGGCGACGCACAGAAATAGCACGGGCGCTTGCCATAAAGCCCAAATTCATTCTACTGGATGAGCCTTTTGCAGGAGTGGACCCCATTGCCGTAGAGGATATCCAGGATATTGTTGGGAAATTAAAAGAAAAAAACATTGGTATCCTGATTACGGATCATAATGTACACGAAACCCTGAGCATAACAGATCGGGCCTATCTGCTATTTGAAGGAGAGATTCTAAAAGCAGGCAATGCCGAAGAACTTGCCCAGGACGAGCAAGTTCGACGGGTTTACCTGGGTAAAAACTTTGAATTACGTTCGTTCGCCAAGAAGAATAAAACTTCCTAAGGAAAATAGTTCTTTAAACTGTAGGCTTCAATTCTATGATCATTGAAGGTCGGAACAAACAAGATTTGCTTTTCCGGGTCATATTCAATGTCAGCAGCATTTATATTTCCAGGCGTTGTATCAATGATAAGTGTTTTGTTTTCCCTGGGATGCACTACATGCACCTTTCCACTCCAGTCAGAAATAAGAAAATAATTACTATACGCTCCTTCCAAACCGTCAATTCCGCCAGTATTGGAAACAAAACGCATCATGTCCCCACTATTGAGATCGACACTTACAATATAATTATTCACACCAATAAATAATCGTCCCTCTTCTGCATACAATCCATTGGGACCTGTATAATCGAAAAGCTCAATCCATTTTTTTATAGCTCCATCCTTCACACGGTAAATCTCATTGGTGCGCATGTCGGAA
>CAYVSF010000003.1:0-26542 GCA_964453775.1 uncultured Bacteroidales bacterium | reverse complement strand
AACTAATTGACAAATCAGACGCTATTCCAAAGGGTCCCAGGGTATCCATAAATGAAGGAAAAAAAGCTCAAAATCGTACATATCAGGATCTGCTTGGCGATAAAATCGACGAGCAAAATTTCGAGCAGCTGGTGCGTTCCGCCCTCTACAAGGTAGATATCAACGGCACTAAAAGCCTTTGGAAAGATGCTGCTATGTACAGAACTTACAGCTTTTCACCGGATGGCAGTTATATTATGATGTACACCATCGAAAAACCTTTCTCTTACCTGGTGCCTTACTATCGCTTCCCAAGCAAAACCATCGTTTATGATAAAGAAGGAAAGCTGGTAAAAGAAATCTTGAATCTCCCTCTCATCGAGGATCTACCCCAGGGATTTATGGCTGTTAGAGAAGGTATGAGAAGTCTTAGCTGGAGAAACGACAAACCGGCTACCCTGGTGTATGCCGAAGCCCTTGACGGAGGAGACCCGGCAAAAGAAACAGAATACCGCGACCAGGTATACCAGTGGGAAGCTCCTTTTAACAAGGAAGCAAAGCCCCTGCTTAAAACGATCAACCGCTATTCAGGTGTGATGTGGGGCAATGATGAAACTGCCATTGCCATGGACTACTGGTGGAATACAAGAAATACCAAAGCCTACCTCTTCAATCCCTCAAATCCTGATAAGGCCCCCGAAATTCTATTCGATCGCAATTACCAGGATCGCTATAACGATCCGGGAAGTCTGGTAACAACAGAAAACAAGTACGGTGAACGGGTGATTCAAATCGATGGAGATCATATCTTCCTGCTTGGTGATGGTTACTCGAAAGAAGGAATACGTCCCTTCGTAGATAAGTACAATCTGGGAACAAAAGAAACCGAACGCTTATGGAGAGCCGAAAATAAAGACAAGCTGGAACGCGTGATGACAGCCCTGGACATGAAAAAAGGTGAAATTCTCACCCGAATAGAGTCCAGCACAGAATTTCCCAACTACTACATCCGCAATATCAGAAAAAAGAAAGCCCCGGAGGCTATTACTTTCTTCGAAAATCCATTCAAAAGCCTAATGGAAGTGCACAAAGAGGTAATTAAATACAAGCGCGACGACGGACTGGAGCTTTCTGCCACCCTGTATTTGCCTGCTGGCTATGATATGGACAAAAAAGAGAAGCTTCCCATGATCATGTGGGCTTATCCAAGAGAATTTAAAGACAAAGCCAGTGCCGGACAGGTAACTTCCTCATCGAACGAGTTTACTTATCCCTACTACGGTTCGCCTGTATATTGGCTAACCCGCGGGTATGTCATTCTGGATGATGCTGCTTTCCCCATTATCGGTGAAGGCGAAGAAGAACCCAATGACACCTTTATTGAGCAATTGGTTACCAATGCCAAAGCGGCCATTGATGCAGTGGATGAACTGGGCTACATCGACAGGGAACGAGTAGCTGTGGGCGGCCATTCTTATGGTGCCTTTATGACGGCTAACCTGCTTACGCATTCCAACTTGTTTGCTGCAGGTATTGCCAGAAGTGGAGCCTACAACAGGACACTTACACCCTTTGGATTCCAGTCGGAAGAAAGAACGTACTGGGAGGCGCCCGAAATTTACTACGAAATGTCGCCCTTCATGCATGCAGATGAGATGAAATCGAATTTATTACTGATTCACGGGGAAGCCGACAACAATTCGGGGACCTATCCTATGCAGAGCGAACGCTATTTCAATGCGCTGAAAGGCCTGGGCGCCAACGTTCGCCTGGTAATGTTACCCAAGGAAAGCCACGGCTATGCAGCACGTGAATCCATTATGCACATCCTTTGGGAACAGGATCAATGGCTTGAAAAGTTTGTGAAGAACAAAAATAAATAGACAGCAAGCTGATATAAACCGATACTTGTCATTTTACGAAGATGTCTAATGACAAACCTGAAATTATAAAGAGGCAGGGCAACAATTTTGCCTTTGCCTCTTTTTTTTATAGCTTGCCCTAAAATCAGAAATAATGACACCCATAGATTTACGCAGCGATACCACCACCCTGCCTACGGCGGAAATGAAAAACGCTATGATGGAAGCCCAGGTAGGTGATGATGTATTCCGGGAAGATCCGGCCACCCTGGAATTGGAAGAATATGCAGCAAGGCTGTTTGGCATGGAAGCCGCCCTCTTTTGTCCTTCGGGTACCATGACCAACCAAATTGCCATCAAATTGCACACCCAACCGGGCGATGAAGTAATTTGCGATGAGCTAGCCCACGTGTACCAATATGAAGGTGGAGGAATTGCCTTCAACAGCGGATGCTCGGTGCAACTCCTCCATGGCGATCGGGGCCGGTTTACTGCAGAAGACGTACAAGGAGCTATAAACAATCCTAAAGATGTGCATAAACCGCTCTCCAGGCTGGTAGTTGTTGAGAACACCTGCAATAAAGGGGGAGGTGCTATTTGGGACTTTAACGAAATCAAAGCCATCCGGCAGGTCTGTAATAATGAAAAACTAAAATTTCACCTGGATGGCGCCCGGCTTTTTAATGCCATTGTTGAAACAAATATAGCACCCGGCATGTTTGGAAATGTCTTCGATACAATTTCCATCTGTCTTTCCAAAGGACTTGGTGCACCGGTGGGCTCATTACTTATCGGATCTAAAAACGATATGCTAAAAGCACGGAGAATCCGCAAAGTATTTGGTGGCGGCATGCGCCAAAGCGGCTTCATTGCTTCTGCCGGCTTATATGCCCTAAAAAATCATGTGGAACGCCTAAAAGAAGACCACTCTAAAGCTAAAGAGCTGGAAGCAGCGCTTGGGCAATGCAGTTGGGTAAAAAACATTTTAACGGTGGAAAGCAATATTGTTATTTTTGATATTCGGGAAGACCTGGAACCGGAGACCATTCTCCAGAAATTAGCTACACATCAAATTAAAGCTGTTCCATTTGGCCCAAGAACCATTCGCATGGTTACCCACCTGAATATCAGCAATAAAATGATTAAAAAGGTGACTGATGTGCTAAAAGAGTTGGAGATTTAATGCTCCTCTATTCCATATTTATCCAGTAAGTATATCAACGCCGCCATGGTGGCACTTCCCTTTTGATACTCTTCGAACACCACTTTATCAAAAGTATCGTTAGGGGAATGGTGCCATTCAAAATAGTGGGTTGGATCGGGATAATAGCCGATTAACGTAGCACCCAATTCCTTCAAGGGGTTGATATCCACTCCCCCATAACCTTTTTCGAAATGTCGCACATCATAAGGGGCAAAAAGCGGCGCCCAGGAATTTATTTTGCGAATCATTTTTAAATCGCCGTCAATGGTAAAGCCAAGTGGACGGGTTACGCCCCGGTCCGACTCCATGGCAAAAATATGCTCTTCGCCGTTGGCCTTAGCAGCTTCAAAATAAGCAGCAGCACCACCCTGTGAAATCTCTTCATCCATGAACATCACTGCGCGGAGGGTATGCCTGGGTTGAATGCCCAGTTCTTTAAACAGACGCAACACCTCAACCGCCTGCATACATCCGCCTCCGTCATCGTGTGCGCCCGGACTGTTATACCAGCTATCCAGGTGGCCTCCTATGGTGATGATTTTGTTGGGGAATTCGCTTCCACGAATCTCTCCGATGCTATTGTAAGTAATAGTATCCGGTTTATTTTCGCATGTGGTACGGAAATAAAAATCAAGATCTGCATTTTCTTTCAGCCTTTCGCTAAGAAGATTGGCGTGGGCCGTAGCAATAGCAATCGCAGGTACTGTATTTCCATTTTCGGCATATCGTGTAACACCGGTATGCGGAAAGGTATCGACAGAAGTGGCCAAACTACGAATAATAGCAGCCTTCGCACCTCTCTTTGCTGCCTCTATAGGACCAACAAAGCGATAACCCGAAGTTTCTCCATAGGCTCTGAAGGAATTGTCATAATTGGGGTTCATCACCGCATTAAAAAACACAATTTTTCCCTCTACTTCTTCTGGGGATAGTGCTTTAAGCGCATCAAAACTTTTCACTTCCACCACCTTACCCTGCAATCCTGCTTCACCGGTTCCAATACCACGCCCCAAAGCACATACAGCAACATCTATCTGTTGATTTTTATCGAGGATATAGCCCATTTCAGGCTCTCCCTGGTCCCAATTTTTCACGCTGGCTTCCTGGAGATATACCTTATCAAAACCCAGTTCTTCCATAAGGAATTTGGTATAATGAGCCGCTTCAATTCCTTCCGGAGAGCAGGCCAACCTTCCTCCTATTTCATTGCTTAAATATTCCAGTGCAAAATAGGTGGTACTATCGCTTAAGGCTTCTTCATAAATCGAGGCGATAACCTCTACATCATCCTTTGGCTGTTGGCATGATATCATCAGAACAACCGGGAGAAGAAAATAAAATGTTCGTTGCATAGCTTACAATTGATAAAAAAGGAAATACAATTAATCTGTTACGAAGCCTTGGATTGAAAAATTGTGAAAAAGTTTAACAAACACCAGAAGCCTATTTTAACACCACTCTTCCCCGGTCTTTTGAAATGGCGTTAATGGCAGTATTTACAATCCGGTGTTCCTCCTGAATTTTTTGAATCTCTTCAAAGGAGAATTGTTTATCTTGTGCTTCCCTTAATCTATCTTCTTTCTCCTTTAAAGCAATCTCCAATATTTTAGTCTTGTAGGCAACGATAGTTTCCGGCACCACCTGTTTCAACTTCATTTCTTCGGTTTCAACCTTCACGCCGCCTTTCTCAAAAATCCGGCTCAATGTATAATTTGTTGTAATCAACTCAGCGGTAAGCTTAGCAATTTCAGGATCGGGATGATAGGTAAAATGTTTTCGATCGGGTATTTCGCCTTTATTCAGGCCCTCCAGATACTCCTCAAAAATCTGCTTATAGAGCAAATTTTTGAACTCCAATTCATCATTTAAGATTTCATTGGTAATATACTCTGCAACAAACACATCGCGGGGTTCATCGTATTTGTCTTCCTGCACCGTGTACAAAACCATATCGGCATAATGCAACAGAAGCCGGACAATCTCTTTTTCCTGTGGCTCCGAAAAAATCCCCTTAATAAACGAAGGAATGCTTGGAATGCCCTGTTCTTTCTTCGAGGCGTGCTGGCTCTGCTCCCGCTTCCTTTGTTGTTCGAATTTTCTTCTTCTGATTTTTGCCGTCTCGGCATACAGCACTTTTTCTTCCACATCCAAAAGTCTGCTGCACTCCTTGATGTAAACCGAACGCACAATGGTTTCCGGTATTACCGAAATGCTGCGTACGATATCCGTGATCATGTTTGCTTGCTTCACTGGATCGTTAGCGGCATCTTTTGAAAGCAGTCGGGTTTTGAAGGTGATGAAATCCTCTTCATTTTTTGTAATATGTTCCAACAATTCGGATGCACTATGGCTTCGGGCAAAGGAATCGGGGTCCTCTCCCTCAGGCAGTAACAATACCTTCACATTCATTCCCTGTTCCAATACCAAATCGATACCGCGCAATGATGCTTTTATTCCTGCCGGATCGCCGTCGTAGATAATTGTTACATTGGGAGTAAACCGTTTAATCAGACGGATTTGATCTTCTGTCAGTGCAGTTCCCGAGGAGGCCACTACATTTTCTATTCCATTTTGATGCATGGAAAGCACATCGGTATAGCCTTCCACCAGGTAACACTTGTCTGCTTTGGTAATGGATTGCTTGGCCTGGTACATACCATAAAGTACTTTGGACTTATGATAGATGTCCGATTCCGGCGAATTGAGGTATTTAGCTGCTTTGGCATCCGACTTTAAAATTCGTCCGCCGAATCCAACCACATTTCCCGAGAGGCTGTGAATAGGGAACATTACCCTTCCCCTGAAGCGATCATAAAGGGAATTTTCTTTTTCTATCACCAAACCGGTTTTGACGATATATTCTTTTTTGTATCCCTTTGCCCGGGCGGCATTAAAAAAGGCATCCCGCTGATCCAGGCTGTATCCAAGCTCAAACTTTTTAATAGTAGCTTCATTCAATCCCCGCTCTCTAAAGTAGCTAAGGCCGATAGCTTTTCCATCGTCATGCTGAAACAAATTATTTTTAAAATATTTGTTGGCATATTCGGTAATAACAAGGAGACTTTCCCGCTCGTTGTGCTGTTTGATTTCTTCAGCTGTGCGTTCTTTCTCCTCCACCTCGATATGATATTTCTTTGCCAGGTACTTGAGCGCCTCGGGATAGGAGAGATGCTCGTGCTCCATGATAAAATTAACCACATTGCCCCCTTTTCCACAACCAAAACATTTGTAGATGCCCTTTGAAGGAGAAACGGTAAATGATGGCGTTTTCTCATTATGAAAGGGACATAAGCCCAAATAGTTAACGCCCCTTTTCTTCAGGTTCACAAAATCCTGAACCACCTCGGTAATCTCAGCCGTATCAATTATTTTCTCTACTGTTGCGTGATCTATCATTTCTCAACCTGCTTATTAACAGCAATCTAACATTTTATCTTCCCTTGCTAAATTAATAAATTTTAACCGCTTTATTCCTATGGATGTCCATTCGAAAACAAGAATTCTTTTGTATATTTAAAAAACCTCAAAACTTTTACATATGAAAAAGCTGGTTGTTTTAAGCGGAGCTGGAATGAGTGCCGAAAGCGGTATACGAACATTTAGAGATATGGGCGGACTCTGGGAAGAGTATGATGTTATGGAAGTAGCAAGTCCCCAAGCCTGGAATAGGGATCCAGAGCTGGTACAACGATTTTACAATGAACGTAGAAAACAATTAATAGAAAGTAAACCCAATAAAGGACATGAAGGCCTGGCCAAATTGGAAAAGTATTTTGATGTGGAGATTATTACACAAAATATTGATGATCTGCACGAACGCGCAGGAAACTCAAAAGTATTGCACCTGCATGGCGAACTAAAAAAGGCCCGTAGCACCGTGGATGATTCTTTAATTTACCCATTAGACGGATGGGAGCTAAAAATGGGCGATAAATGTGAGAAAGGGAGCCAATTGCGCCCCCATGTTGTTTGGTTGGGGGAACCCGTACCCATGATTTTAAAAGCTGCAGAAATATGTGAACAAGCCGATATTTTTGTGGTGGTGGGTACTTCTCTCAATGTCTATCCTGCAGCAGGTCTTATAGATTATATCCCTTTCGGCACACCCATCTACCTGATAGACCCGGCTGATATTTCATCGCATAAAAATTTCACGCACATTAAAGCAAAAGCAGGCAAAGGCATTATGGAACTTCAGAAAGAATTACTTGAGAATTCGTTTTAACGACTAATGAGCAAGCGCTTCGTAACACCCTGATCTCCTCCTGCAGTAATCAGCTTACAGAAATAAATTCCCGTCGATAAATTATGGACCGGTAAAATAGCCTGATTATTAATAAACCGGGCTTTCTTTACCATTCTTCCCAAGCTGTTGTATACTTCAATATAAGCTTCCTGATGAATATTTTCAGGAACCATAAACTTCACCTGTCTGTTAGCTGGATTTGGTCCCATTGTAAAACTATGGGAAAGATCATTTATCCGGGTAGCTGTGTTTAATTTATAATGAAGAACGAGCTGCACAGAATCCGCTTTATTATTCTCATCATAAAAAGTATAGGCCACTTTGCTTTCACCAGCAGTTCCATGCGGTTTAAAATCGGCATAAAAATCCGTCTTGTTGGTATCCGAGGCAGCAATCTTTAAACTATTGGGAGAAATAGAAACTGAGGGTTCATAACAGTTTAACCAGCAAAAATAAGCTTCTGTTCCTTCAAGCTCTTTCAACAGGTATTTCTTTACTTTAACATGAATGCTTGATGAAGACACATTGGCTATCATAAAGTGGTTTTCAATCAGTTCTTCAGAACTTAATTCTTCTATCACATAATCCTCATCTATCGTATTCCCTTCCATATCTAATATCTCCAGGGATTGTGCGGAAAGGCTCACAGAAACAAGCAAAAATAAAAAGGGTGAAAATATCTTTTTCATAATCTTATTCTTCGTTATATATTTTACAGATTCTTCTTCTTCAGTTAAGCTTTCTATATATTTGCATAATTCAATACTCAAATTTTATGCAAACAAACAGACCTCAATTCGTGTCTTAACTAATTCATAACTATTCAACTTTTGATAAAGCTACAAAAATCATTCCTATGGCTCAGAATAAATTAAGAATCCTTCTGATTCTTTCACTTTTGTTAACAACCCGGGTCCACAGCCAGGAACTTGCAGGAACTAAATTGCAATATAAAAATATATTGCTGGAAGAGTATACGGGAATCAATTGCGCAAGTTGTGCCTTGGGCCATGAAACCGCAACGACCATCATGAACAAATATCCGGGTAGAATCAACATCATCAATATACATTCGGGAGACTTTGCGGAGCCTGTAGGGGACCAACCGGATTACAGGACACCTTACGGAGAAAAATTACGAAGCACCGCCAATGCCAGCACATATCCTTCAGCTTCCATCAATCGGCATATTTTCCCGGAATATGAAGACCACACCGCACTGCAAAGATACAATTGGGAAGATGCCTCCCTTCAAATAATAGATATGGTAAGTCCGGTGAATATTGGGATGGAATCGAGCTATAATGAATCGGAACGAAAACTCTCCATCCATATCGAAGTTTATTATACTGCCGCCAGTCCGGAAAGCACCAACCGCCTGAATCTCGCAGTGCTCCGGAACAATGTCATCGGCCCGCAAGCCGGGCAGGGCAATGACTACGTGCATCAACACATGCTTAAAGACCTGATTACCGGACAGTTTGGAGATACCATATATCAAACAAACCAATACGATCTGAATACATTCAATTATGAATATATTCTTCCCGAAGAATGGTCTGTGGAAGATATCAGTCTGGTAGCTTTTGTTGCAGAAAATCCCCAGGAGGTGTATACTGCGGAAGAAATCAGCGCATTAAACGGGACAACTCAAAAATTCGGGAAACTACAAGCCATCTCCGGCAATTATTTTGAAGGTATGGCTACGGATACTTTAAAAGCAGACTATTTATTTGAAAACTACCTGCAACAAGACAGTCTTTTCATCCTAAAAACAACCACAGCCTTTAAAGGAGAATCTTTTCTGATGATTGACTCTGACCGATACAATATAAATGACACCCTGAAAGTATTGCCCAACACATCAGACACGCTGCATTTCTATCATATCCTAACAAAGAACTCAGGAATTGAAGAGGTGTCATTTGAAATCAAATCCAAAACCTATCCCGCATGGAAACCAATTTTTGAAAAGCATAACCTGCTACTCAACACAGGTGATCTAATTTTACATAGCGAAAGACTTTGGAACGGAGGTACAGCTATCGACTACGATTCGCTCTGGAAGGCCGGTCTTCGCTACAGCCGAAATAAGAATGCAGCAAGCCTTTCTATAGGGGAAGCCATTTCTGCTGATAATGAAAAAGCACTAAAAAATGTAAAAGCCATCTATTATAATCCGGGAATTGCAAGTCCGCCAGTGGATTCAACAGAGATTGACTGGCTACAAAAACAAATGAAAAATGGCAAACACCTGTTTATTGCAGGGCAGGATTTAGGCTACGAGCTAATGGAAAACGGAAGCAATTATAGCCGCGACTTTTACACGAACTGGCTTCATGCAGAACTGCTTACGGATGGCAACAGCTCCTATAATACCATACAAGCTGAAAGAAATGACACCGTAATAGGAATATTTAGGAATAGCCAGCTTTGGGAGGTTTATGGCAGTTCCTATTTTTATCCCGATGGCATTGCCCCAATGGGCGATTCATCCAAAACCATTATTAACTACACCGACTATCCGGGAACAGCAGCCGGTATCAGAACATTGTTGGATACGGTTAAAATTGTTTACCTGGCATTTGGACCTGAAATGATAAAAGATTCTGTGGTGCGCAACGAAATCTTTAAAAGCAGCTATGCCTGGTTTCATCAAAAAAACAATACTCAAATTACCAGCTATCCCACACATAATGAAGAGGAAGTAGGTGTCGATGATACTTTATACCTGTTTTTTGAAGAAGCTGTAAACAAAATCTCTAATTCCGGTTATCCTGCAACAAGCAATCCGGTTCAGCTAATTCAAACAGCAAGCGGCGAAGCGCATCCGGTAAGCACAAGTATTTCTGAAGATCGCATGAAGATGATAATTATTCCGAAATATGCAATGGAAACCTCTGCTACCTATGCGCTAAATCTACTTCCCATATTTGAAAATGAGCAGGGAATTCGAATTAGTCCTTACTCGGCAACATTTACCACCACTTTATCAACGAATTTGAGAGAACAGAGGCACTTTGCTGTTCAGGTTTATCCTAATCCAACTGCTGAGAAACTCATTATACAGTTAACTACTGAAAGGAAAAAATCAACTATTCGATTAATGTTCTATCATCTTTCAGGAAAGCTAAAAATCAAAAAAAATATTTCACCGCATGAGAACACGATTGAACTCCCTGTAGGACATCTGCAAAATGGCACTTACGTGCTTAAAATAATTAATGGATCCGGGCAGGTGTATACTGAAAAAATAATTATCAATCTCCTATTGAAGTAAAGCAGTCATGTTGGATTGCAGCAACTCGTTTGTTTCTGCATTTCCCACAAACAAAATAATATAAAGCTGTTCCGGGACAAAGTCTTTTCCAAAACTAAACCGGAATTGCCTGTGTAGAATGTCTCCATTGAGCAGCACACCTTTGTGCAAAAAAGCTCCTTTATAACCCAGTGGCGCAGAACGTAAAACATATCGGTGTGGATAATCAGGTTTATCTTCCGGTTCTGTTATATAATCTTTTTGCCATGAAAGCAAAGAATCTTCAACCAAATAGACGTTGTAAAACAAGCTATCATTAGTTGGTTGCAAAAAAGTAAATTCAATATCAATACTTATTGTTCTGGTGGAAGCAGACAGGGAAACATCCTGATAAATTCGACAAAACGCTTCCTGGGGTAAAGAATTATTTACTGCTTCCTCCCAGTGCGTAGGCGGAAGCACCAGGTCGCCATAAAACCGTTTGCGGTTAACCATGGCATTGGGCAAACCCACTTCTCCTGCTTCGTAAGTGTCAAACAGCGAATCCCCTTCCGGTGTTGTATAATCTGTTATGTAGAGCCCGCTTTCATCCGGTTCGGCAAAATAACCCGAATGAATTTGAACATAAGCAACCTGCTTGCAATACTCCTCCTTTATAAACTTCATTTTTGCATCTGCCTTAGGACAATTGCCGCATTTATGGCCTGTAAATTCTTCTATTAAAACTACAGGTACAGTTGCGTTATCATCATCACAAGGAGTAGCCCCCTTATCATCATCAAACCAGCTGCAAGAAGTCAACCCTAACAGAAAAACATACAAAAAAATCACATATCTGGACATAAAAGAAATACTAAATTCGCTGCTCCAAAGATAATTATTTCATTAAACTCGTGGATTTCCGAATTCACTTTATCATATTTAATCTCAGTATTTCGTTGTATCTTTGATTGGGGAAGTTAAGAATTGCACAAAATTTCAATGGTATGAAAAAATTTTATTTGTTTTTTCTGATATTACTTTCTACTCAACTCCTCTACGCACAACGATTTGGAGGTGGATTTTACGGAGGAATGGCAGGAAGCCAGGTAGATGGTGACAGTTATGGTGGTTATCATAAAGTAACAGTTCTTTTTGGAGCCTTTACCAATACCGACCTCACCGATAAAATAGATTTGCAGCTAGAGCTCAACTATCTGGAAAAGGGAAGCAAAGCAGGTTCTAATGATCCAACATTGTACTACCACTGTAAGCTTGATTATATTCAGCTTCCTGTTGTTCTTAAATATAAAATCTATAGCAAATGGACAGCAGAACTGGGCCTTTCCGGAGGCTATTTGTTTAATGCACAAGAAGATAAAGATGGTGGCGGATTTCTGGATCCGGATCCCGAATTCAAGAAATATGAACTTTCCGGGATTGCAGGCATTTACTATAGCATTAATGAAAGTTTTGAAGTAAATCTGCGGTTTAACTATTCCTTACTACCCGTGCGGGAGCACCCCGGGGAACAGGTTTACTATTTAAACAGGGGAGCATACAACAATGTGATGGGTGTTGCTGTTTATTATACACTGGGGAAACGTGGTAGATAAACTATGTCGAAAAGAAAAAATATCATCATCGCCATCACTGGAGCAAGTGGATCGATCTATGCGCTTAGACTGATGCAAAAACTCGAGCAAATTAAAGAGCAGTGGAACAAAGTAGCTGTCATTCCTTCGAAAAATGCCGTTGGTATTTGGAAGGAAGAAATTGGGAAACCAGCTCTGGATAGTTTCAACTTTGATTACTACGAGCCGGGAAACTTTTATGCACCCTTCGCCTCGGGTTCATCCAGCTATTCCACCTTGCTGGTTGTTCCATGCTCCATGGGAACATTAGGGAGAATTGCCCATGGCACTTCCGACGATCTCATTATTCGTGCAGCCGATGTGATGTTAAAAGAACGAAGAAAGCTAATTTTGCTTCCAAGAGAAAATCCATTTAACCTCATCCACCTGAATGCCATGAAAACACTAACAGCAGCTGGTGCGATCGTTTGTAACAGCAGTCCTTCCTTTTACAGCCGTCCCCAAAACCTTACAGAAGCAGTGGATACAGTAGTAGACAGAATGCTTGATTTAGCAAGTTTTGAAATTGATACCTTCCGATGGAAAGAATAGTTTTTCTCCTTTAATCAATTATTGGCTACACCCAGCGTCGCCACACTCACTTTTGTCCCAGGGATAGAGTTTATTTTTTGGGCACAAGCTTCTAATGTTGCTCCGGTGGTAACCACATCATCCACCAAAAGGATATGCTTCCCCTGAAACTCCTTTGCCGCTTGAACATCAAATATAGATTCCACATTCATCCATCGTTCAATTCTTGACTTATTTGTTTGAGTCGAACTATGGTTTATTCGTATCAAATTTGATGCACTGACAGGTTTCTGCATGGCCCTGGCAAGACCCATCGCGATCCATGTGGATTGATTGTATCCACGTTTTTTCATCTTTTTAGGATGTAAGGGCACAGGCACGATGATATCTACTGCATTAAATGCAGAATGGGTTAAAAAGCTTCCCAGATAGTTGCCCAACTCGAATCCCACTTCTTTATAGCCATGATATTTAAATTTAAACATCATTTTCTGATAACGGCTTCCTTTGGTATAAAAAAACAGGGAAGTGGCGTACTCTAGGTAAACTCGTCCCCAAAACAGTTCTGCCACGGGATTTTCGGAATGCCTGTGAAAATTTGTAAGAGGAATATCGTGAAAACAGTTGGCGCACAAATACTTTTCCTGGTCCATCAGGTTTTCTCCACAAGCCATACAGGCCGATGGAAAAAAAAGATGCACCAATGAACGGATAATCTTTTTCATAACAATTCAGATGTAGTACCTCCTTCGAAATTAAAAAAAAATGATGAAAAAACTTTTATTTTGAACATATGTTCATTATATTTGTAGCAGAAAAATCTTACAGATGTCACCAAGGCCTAGAAGAAATAGAAGAATAGGTTCTCCACCGCGGTTAAAAGGATTTAAGCCCATGGGAGTTCCTTTACAGCTAAGTCAGCAAATCGAGATGCTTTATGAAGAATTTGAAGCTATTCGGTTAGCCGACTACGACAACTATTCTCAAGTCGAGGCCGCTGAAAAAATGGATGTATCACGTCCGACGTTTACAAGGATTTATGATGCAGCCCGTAAAAAGGTGGCAAAGGCATTTGTAGAAGGTAAATCTATTATTATCGAGGGGGGCGATGTAAGTTTTGACAAGCAATGGTACCGTTGCGAAGCATGCGAAACTGTATTTCACCTTCCGGGAAATAAAGAAGCGGTTTGTCCTTCCTGTCTATCCAAAAACATCCGCCATATTAACAAAGATTTAGAAGTATGGCAGGAACAGCGACAGGGCGGACAGGGACAGCGCTGGCGCGCAGGCCAATTCCCGGATAGGTGCAAGTGTCCCTCCTGCGGAACAACTTTACCCCACTCACCGGGCAAACCATGTAAAGATCATGTTTGTCCACAATGCGGCTCGGGCATGACCCGATACGAAGTAAATCTTTAAAAAAGGAGTTATTATGCTAGGATATGACAGATCAGGACCAGAAGGGCAAGGCCCGATGACAGGTCGACAAATGGGAAAATGCAACCCTGACTCTCCAATTCGAAAAGGAAATGACGAAAATGCTGAATCCACAAATGTGAATTACGGACGCCGTCGTCTATTCCGCCGGTTTAAAAACAGCAACCAGGCACCTGAAGCCGGTCGGAGAAGAGGAGCCGGATTCCGGGGAAGACCGGGAAGAGGCAGAGGTCGCAACTGGTAAAATCTTTACAAGATAAACACGAATCAAGGACATAAAATGTTCTGCAATCAACTAAACATTAACAAAACTTAAACACATGAAGAGAATTGCGATACCCACCGTGAATGGTCATTTAAGTGCACACTTTGGTCATTCACAGGAGTTTCACGTTTTCGAAGTAGAAGGAAGCGAGATTTTGAAAAAAGAATCCCATACCCCACCTCCCCATGCACCGGGAATCATTCCCAAATGGGTTGGGGAACTCAAAGCAAACGACGTAATAGCAGGTGGAATGGGACAAAGAGCGATAGATTTGTTCAATATGCAGGGCATTAATGTTCATGTAGGAGCACCCATTCTACCCTCTGAAGAGCTTGTTAAAGCTTTTATTAATGGTGAATTAAAAACACAGGCAAATATGTGTGACCATTAAAAGAAACAGGGAAAAAGCACTTTAAGGACAGGTATCCGTAGGTTTGTAATTTTGCTTTCTCCCTGTTTAAAACATTAAAAACTAATACACTAAACATGAAAACTGATGTACTCATCATTGGCGGGAGTGCAGCCGGTATGGTAACTGCACTGTCCGGAAAAACAAACTATCCCGAAAAAGAATTTACAGTTGTTAGAAAAGAAGAGAAGGTAATGGTACCTTGCGGTATCCCATATATCTTTGGATCGCTGGATTCCAGTGATCAAAACGTAATGCCAACAGATGCAAATTACGACAAAAAAAGCATCAAGCATTTGGTTAAAGAAGTAACCGAAATCGATAAAAATGCCAAAGTCTGCAAATTTGCTGATGGGGAAACTATAAGCTATGAGAAACTGGTAATCGCTACCGGTTCAGAGCCGATCAGGCCGGAATGGCTGAAGGGCGCAAATCTTGAAAATGTCTTTACGATACCCAAGAAAAAGGATATTCTGGATGAAATGAAAAACAAACTCCAGAATCTTAAAGACATTGTGGTAATTGGAGCCGGATTTATTGGCGTTGAAATCTCTGATGAACTCATAAAAACAGGTAAAAATGTAAGCCTGGTGGAGCTTAAAGATCAAATTCTTCCTGCCGCATTCGACAGGGAAATTGCTGATAAAGCCGAACAATTATTGATTGAAAAAGGCATTAAGAGCATTACCGGAAATGGCATTACCGAAATTGTAGGCGAAGACAACAAGGTAAAAGAAGTGATCCTGCAAGATGGAACAAAAATTAAAGCAGATGCTGTTATTCTTTCCATGGGCTATCGTCCCAACATACGGTTAGCAGAACAAGCCGGTCTGTCTATCACATCAAGAGGCTTTATCAGCGTGGATGAATATATGCGATCCTCTGACTGCGATATCATGGCGGTAGGCGACTGTGCAGAAAAAAGAAATTTTGTAACCCGTAAACCAACAGATGTTATGTTAGCCTCCACTGCCTGTGCAGAGGGAAGAATTGCCGGAATGAACCTGTACAAACTATCGGCCATCAAAACTTTTAGCGGTACGATTGCTATTTATTCTACAGCCATTGGGGAAATGGCCCTTGGAACGGCGGGTATTACAGAACAGGTGGCTAAAGAAGAGGGTTTTGATGTGGTTACCGGTATGTTCGAAGGAATTGATAAACACCCCGGCACACTGCCAGGGACACACAAACAGGCGGTAAAACTGATTGTTGCCAGAGAATCGGGTGTAATCATTGGTGGAGAGGCTATTGGTGGTCCTTCAGCGGGTGAATTAATTAACTTACTTGGATTCATCATCCAAAGCCGTACAAGTTTGCACACGCTACTGATTTCGCAAATTGGAACCCAACCCATGCTTACAGGATCTCCTGCAGCATATCCCTTGTTAAAAGCAGCGGAAACAGCTGCTCAAAAAATAAAATTTGCATACTAATTATGTTAAAAGTGACCATTGCCAGCGGAAAAGGTGGAACAGGGAAAACAACTGTTTCCACCAACCTGGCCAGTTGGATAAGTAAAAACATAGAACATCAGGAAGTTCTACTTTGTGATTTGGATGTGGAAGAGCCCAATTCAGGGCTCTTCCTTAACTTCACTTCTCCCCAAAAAACGATCGTCAATAAAAAAATTCCGGAATGGAATGAAGCAGCTTGTACTTTTTGTGGCAAATGCCATGAAGTGTGTAAATTCAATGCCATAACCATGCTTCCAAAGCAGGTATTGGTCTTTGAAGAACTTTGCCACTCCTGCTATGCCTGTTCGGACCTTTGCCCAGAAGATGCACTCCCCATGGTAGACAGGGAAACAGGTGTGCTTTCAGATGCACAAACAGAACTTTTCAGGTTCGTAGAGGGACAATTAAATGTCGGAGAGCAACAAGCGGCACCCATGATCAAAGAGACCATGGAGTATTGCTACGAAAAAGCAAAATCCGAAGAAGCCATTATTTTACAGGATGCCCCACCGGGAACTTCATGCCCCATGATTGAGGCGGTTAAGGATAGCGACCTGGTTATTTTAGTGGCCGAACCCACGCGTTTTGGAATCCACGATTTGTCCCTCTCGGTAGAGACCATGAAGCATTTGAAAAAGGATTATATCATCATTGTAAACAAGGACAATCCGGGCAATAAGGAAATCGAAAAGTTCTGTGTAAATACAGGCTCTCAAATCATTGCAAGAATTCCGGAAAAAAGGGAAATCGCAGAGATTTATTCACGGGGAGAACTTTTAATCGATCACATTCCTGAGGTGAACCAAGCCATGAAAAACCTGCATGATTTTCTAAAAACACAGCGCAGCAATGGATAAAAAAGACATCAAAGAAATCGTAATTATTTCCGGAAAAGGAGGTACCGGAAAAACCTCTATTACTGGTTCATTCGCATGGTTTGCCGGGCAGGATACAATCCTGGCTGATTGCGATGTAGATGCAGCAGACCTACACCTGGTAACTTCCCCCGAAAGGCTTGAAGAAGAAAAATTTTACAGCGGGGAACTTGCCGAACTGAATCAGGAGAAATGTACGCGATGTGGAAAGTGCATAAAAGTTTGTCATTTTGATGCTATTCATCTTGAAAATCAGCAATACCTGATTGATCCCGTCGCATGTGAAGGATGTGGCTATTGCTCGTATGTGTGTCCCACACAAGCTATAACCATGAATAAAGCATTAGCCGGCGAACTGTATGCCTCTAAAACAAGAATGGGCAGCTATTTCTCGCATGCACGACTGGCCATTGGTGCGGACAACTCTGGCAAATTGGTTACAGAGGTTCGAAATCAGGCTAAAAAGCTTGCTGAGGAATATCATCATCATACCATATTAATTGATGGAACACCGGGAATTGGTTGTCCGGTAACCGCTTCGGTAACCGGAACAAACCTCGTTGTAATCGTTACAGAGCCTTCTGTTTCGGGAGTTCATGATGCAGAAAGGGCGCTGGAACTCATCCAACAATTTAACATTCCGGCATTCTTTATCATCAACAAAGCGGATATTAACCTTGAAAAAAGAGATGCAATTCTTCAAATATCTGAAGAGCATAACATCCCGGTAATCGCAGAAGTTCCGTATCATAAAGATTTTACTGAAGCTATACAAAAAGGCTTAACGCTTCCTGAAATGAACAACAGTGAACTTAACGAGAAGCTTGAACAAGCCTGGAACAGAATTAACGAGTTTGTAAACAAACCTTAAAAATGAAAAAATGAGTATAATAATCACAGCGCAGGGCAGGGAAAAATCATCCCTAATGGATCAATACTTTGGCAGGGCACAAAATTTTGTGCTCTGGAATGAAAACGATAACAGTATTGAAACCATTGACAACAGCAAAAACAAAGCAGCAGCACATGGAGCTGGAATACAGGCCGGTCAACTGGTGGTGGATTCAGGGGCAGATGTCGTAATTTCCGGACATGTGGGGCCTAAAGCGGCATCGGTATTGAAGGCTGCCGGCAAAAAAGTTTTCCTGGGAAAAAAAGATAAAAGTCTGGAAGAAAACTACCGCCTGTTTAAAGACGGGGAACTGGAAGAACAGCAACTATAGTTTCCCTTCCCATTCCCGGTAAAAACGCTCGAGGAAAGTTTCCATAAAAGCATGGCGCTCTGCAGCAATTTCCTTTGCTGTAGCAGTGTTCATGCGTTCTTTCAATAAGAGCAACTTCTCATAAAAATGATTCACCGTTGTTCCCTCTGCCTTTTTATAGGCTGCAAAACTCTGATGCATTTCAGCTTGAACACCGGGATCGTAAATCATCCTGTTTCTATTTCCACCATAAGCAAAAGCACGCGCAATGCCAATTGCACCGATGGCATCCAGCCGATCGGCATCCTGTACTATTTTCCCTTCTAAACTACTCATGGGAGTTTTGACATCTGCTCCTTTGAAAGACACCTCCCGAATGATAACAATAATCATTTCGATGTTATGGTCATCCAAACCAACTTCGCCAAGCCATTTCTCAATGGTCCTGTAGCCTTCTTCTTCCTTCCCGTCGTTAAGCTTCCAATCGGCAATATCGTGCAGGAGTGCAGCCAGTTCAATGATGAACAAATCACCACCTTCCTTCTGCTGCAGCGTTTTAGACATTGTCCATACACGAAAAATATGCCACCAGTCATGACCGGTGGCATCTTCTTTTAGTCTTTGCTCAACACCTTGAGCAATATCATGAATAATCTCTTCTTTCTGCATAAATCTTCAAACAGCCTTCTAATCAAGATTCATCTTCCTAAGCTTATCTTCCCGGGTCCATTCAACTTCTTTACCTAACAAGGAAAAGCCAATAAAGCCTTTTACATGTAAAATGTTTTCGTTCCCATCTTCGAACCACATGTAGCAACTATAGGTCTTGCCACTTTTGGGATCATATATGGTACCATCTACCCACTCTTCATCATCCTCATCGTATTCAAATGCTTTTAAAATCTGCAAATCCAAAATCGGTCTCGATTGTAAATCTACATCCGGATTTTCATCGTCCAGTTTTTCACTTCCATCTTCTTCATAGCGTTCTTCCAACCATTTGATGTTCCCGTAGTATTTCCCATTTTTGGCTTTAAAAATTTTCACCTGCGAATCTCCATCCTGTGTAAGCCAATAGCCTAAAACACGGTCGGCAGACTGCGCCTGCACCAGCATAAAAGCGCCCAATAAAAATGCAATAAGTAAGGAAAATGATTTTTTCATAATGATTTAGGGTTTGATTCTGATTAGCAAAATACTGTAAATTAAAAGAAAATCAAAACCCAATGCATTTTTCTGTATATCAATCATAAAGATAATCATCCAAACTCCACATGCATGCCGTTACCAGTTCATTTTCATTGAAAGCACGACTGTTAAACTCGCGAATCAATTTCATTATTTCCCCGGCCTTTTTATCATTGCTAAATTGCATCCAGATGGAGGTGTTATGCCCTGGCCAAACCGGATTGTTGAGTCGTGGTTCTCCTTTTACCGATTTTGCCTTCACCAAATCAATAATCTGGTAATCCTTTACCTCATTTTCCTCTAACATTTTCACAAAAGCTTCGCTCACACTCACATTACAGGTACAATATATCATTTTCATAGCATCAATCTTTTTGTTTTGCTGATTTGATATGGAAAGTGGTATAAATCGTTGGCACCAAAATTAAAGTGACAAGCGTAGATACCAGCAAACCACCAATAATTGTTACACCTAGGGGCGAGTACATTTCCCGTCCCATACCCTGGCTTAATGCCATTGGAAGCATTCCCAGAATAGTAGTAAAAGAAGTCATCAATACCGGCCGCATTCGAGAACGGCCGGCTTCTATTACCGCTTCGAAAAGCGAGTTGCCCCTCTTTCGAACCAAATTTGTATAATCCACCAGCACGATACCATTGTTCACCACAATACCCATCAGCATAATTACACCGATGAAAGTGGTTACATTAAGTGTAAGGCCGGTTACGAAGAAAGCGAGAATGATTCCAACAATTGTAAAAGGCAGGGCAAACATGATCACAAAAGGATCTTTTAAGGATTCAAATTGAGCTGCCATAACCATGTATACCAGTAAAATACCAATTACCAGAATCAGGTATAAATCTCCAAAAGATTCGCCTTGCTCGGAAAGCTGGCCTGCAAGCTTAACATCCACTTCACCTGGTATATCAATTTGATCAATCTGATTTTCCACCTGTTCTGCTGCTTCTCCAAGTGAAACGCCCAACAAATTAGATGTAACTTTTACAATTCGTTGCTGCGATTTATGATTGATTTGGAGCGCACCGGTTCCTTCCTCTATTTCTGCTACTGCAGATAATGGGACCTGTTGTCCCAACAAATTCGTCACCATGATATTGTTTAAACTCTCAATCTTATCGCGATGCCCCGGAGCATATCGAATATTAATTTCATATCCTTCGCCCCCCTCCGTCAATTCACCGGCATCTGCACCATAAATTGAATGTCGTACCTGCATGGCTATCATGGCTGTATTTAATCCCATAGAAGAGGCTTTGTCTTTATCAATATTAATATGAATTTCCAACTTCCCATTATCAATAGTGGACTGCAAATCGGTTAGGCCGGGAATATCTTCCATACGAGCTTTCAGTTCCCTGGCAACCTGGTTAATCTCATTGTAATTATCTCCACTGATTTCGACCTCAATGGGTTTTACGTTACCTGTGATGGCTGCGGAAATAATACTACCGGCTGTCACATGAAACTTCTCCACTTCCGGAATTTCTTTAATTCTCTCTCTTAAGGCTTCTCCAATCTCTTTAGCTGATCTTTCCCGCTCCGAAGGTAAAACAAGGTGCCCCAAAATAGTTGCCACATTTTTCCCCTCCGAGAAACCTACCGACGACATGGTGCCATCTTCGGTTTGTCCACTAATGGAAGATAATGTTTCCGGTTCAAGTTCGGGTACTTCCTCACGGAACACCTGCATTACTTTTTGCGCAACACGATCGGTCTCCTCTGCACTAGTCCCAACTTCAGTTTCTATTGTAATGGCAATATCACCTGCATCAAATTCAGGAATATAATCGGTGCCTAATCGTTGCCCTAAAAAAACAGTTGCCCCAAAAATAATTAAAGCGGTAATCAGAGTAAACGCACGATGGTGGATAGCCCAATGCAGTGTTCTTTTATAGATATTTTCCAGCTGCACAAACCCCTGCTCAGACCATCTAAATAATCGGCCCTGTCTTTTTTTCTGTTCGCTTTTCTTTAATCCCTTTAATAGTTTTGAAGAAACCATTGGGGTAAGAGAAAGAGAGGTTACAAGAGAAGCTATCATCGTGGCAGAAGTAATAATGGCCAACTGTTTAAATAGCAATCCAACAACTCCCCCCACAAATATCATCGGTATAAATACCATTAAAGTGGTTGCTGTTGATGCCGTAATAGCCATTCCCATTTCGCTGGTGCCAAAAATAGATGCTTGCTTTGGCCGGGAACCACGTTCTATATGCTGACTAATATTCTCCAAAACCACAATGGCATTATCCACAACCATCCCAATTGCAATGACAATCGCCATCAAAGAAAAAATATTGATGGTATAATCAATTACAAACATGACAATAAAGGCGATTATCAAAGAAAAAGGAATCGTAAGGAATACGATAAGGCTGGACTTCCATTCACGCAGGAAAAGAAAGACCACAATCACCACAAAAAGTAGCGCCCACCAGAGGGTTTCCGTAAGATTGTTAATCGATTGGACGATGAGCTCATCGGTATTTAAAATTTCAAAGATTTCCATATCCGGTGGAAGATTTGGGTCCATCTCTCTTACCTTTGCGCGAACGGCATTTGCTACCTCCAGGGTGTTCACTCCTGTTTGTTTTTGTATCATCAGGGCAATTCCTCTACCATACTTCGAGCGGGCATATTCATCTTTATCTTTATAATCATCTTTTACACTGGCAATATCTTTCAACCGAATTATCCTATCGTTAAAATTAATCAGGGCAATACTCCTAAGGTCATCCAAACTTCCGATTTCTCCGGGTATTTTTACGGCAAAGTCATTCACTCCCACTTCAATGTTCCCTCCGGGGATGGTCACATTTTCTGCTTTAAGCACCGTGGCTACCTGGTCAACCGACAGCTTATAGGCATAAAGCTTCTTAGGATCAATATGTATTTTGATTTCACGCTCGGGCTGGCCGATATAAATAACACTTCCAACCCCCTGCACTTTTTTAATCTCGCTTACCACATCATCTTCGATAATTTCATTGATGCCTTCATAGTTTTCATCCGCTGTAATTCCATAAATCAGCACCGGCATTAAAGAAGAATTTATTTTATAAATGACCGGACTATAAGCATCCGTGGGCATATTCCGCTTTGCCAACTCAATTAAATCGCGGGCATTATTGGCAGCTTCTGTTACATTGGCTCCCCATTCAAATTGCAGGGCAATAAACGAGACATTCTCCCTTGAACTGGAAGTAATTTCTTTCAGGTTTTCTGTCCCGGCCAGTACCTCTTCCAGCGGACGGGTAACCTGTTCTTCAACTTCATCTGCCGAAGCTCCCGGATAAACAGTCATCACAGTTAGGGTAGGAAGTTCCATTTCCGGCATGATATCCAAAGGCAAACGTTGCAACGAAACCAAGCCAAAAAGCAGAATGGCAATGAAAGCCATGCTGGTTGCCACGGGTCGGTTAACACTTATCCTGGGTAGACGCATAATAATTTCCTTTTCATTAATTTTTTACTTCAATCAAAGAACCCTCATTTAATTTATTCTTTCCGGCCAGCACTATTGTCTTGCCGGCTTCCAGTCCATCCACAGCAACCAAATCGCTCATGGTATAAAGACGGTCAACAGCAATGCGACGAACCTTTTCGCCCCCGACAACGAAAACAAAATCATTGGCAGTTCCCGGTTGACGATAAATGGCTTTCAGGGGAACAAATACCGATTCTTTCTCGGGTAAAAACAAAGAAACACTGGCATACATTCCCGGTTTAAATCGCTGTTCGGCGTTTTTTATCCGTATTTCCGCTTTTGCTGTTCGGGTGGTAGTAGAAAGGGCATGATCAATTCGCACAATCTCTCCGATAGTATTTTTATTGGGGTAAGCATCAAAAACAACTTCCGCTTTTTGTCCTGTTTTTACTTTGGATAAGTCTTTTTCATTAACATCCACCTTCACAATTAAATGATCCAAATTCATCAATTGCACAATTCCACTGGTCATTGAGTAACCGGGTTTTAAATTAGGCGAAAACAAATAGTTTTCTCCTTCCTCCACAAGGTAATCCACTATCGTTCCGGAAAAAGGCGCCCGGATTTCTGTATTCTTCTTCATCATTCGGGCATTGGCTTTTGCAGCTTCATACTTGGCCTTTACATGATCATAGTCCTGTTCACTTACACTGCCTTTTTCTCTTAATCGTTCTATTCGTTCAAAATCTTTCCTTAAGGTCTCCACCTCAACCATTGCCTGGGCATAGAGTTCTGCTGAAAGCTCTACCAACAGATCTCCTTTATACACCTGTGCACCTGTTGGATAATGAACCTTTTCTACCCTTCCGGGAAGAGTTGTCCCTAAATTAGCTTCCCTGGAAGCGAAAGCAGTACCTGTATACTCCAATTGTGGAGCATAGCGTTTCTTTTCGCTTTGAGCAACTGTAACAGGAACTTTATTATCCCCTGTATTTTCTTCTTTTATTTCTTCTTTGCAACCAGCCGCAAGTAGAACAAGTGTGGCCAGCATAAGTATGTATGATCTTTTCATAACACTATTTTTTCAGGTTAATAATTCAATTGACCACCTGCCTTTAACAAGTAGCTGTAGGCAATACGGCTTTCGGTCTTTGCATCAATGTAATCGGAATAAGCTTCCTGCCACATGGTTTGGGCTTCTAATACATCTGTGGATTTGGCCAGGCCTTCATCAAAATTATCTTTCGTGATTTCCAGGTTCTCCTGTGCCTGTTTAAGAGACGATTCTGTTAACTCCACCTTTTTCAAACTTTCATGGTAAGTGAATAATTTCTGATGAACCTCCAGGGTAATTTGCTCCCTGGCTTCCTCGTATTTTTGCTCTGCCGCACGTTTTTCATGCCGCATTGCTTCAAGTGTATGTCGCCTATCACCCCAATGATATATTGGAATATTCATCACCACACCAACATTCCAGTCACCACCAAATTCTTCTTCAAAACCTCCATAGGGATTTGGGTTTATAAAGGTGTAGTTGGCTGTAAGTCCTATATTAGGCAAATACCTGGATCGCATTATTTTTTCACCACTTTCAGCAAGATTAATAGTTTGTTCCAACATAGCAACTTCAGGCCGCTGTGACAAAGCAGACTCATTGTAGTCACTCAGGTTTTCTGCCGAAGATGGAGCCGCCACAGAATCTTTTAAATGGATAAGTGTGTCCAGAGGTAATCCAAGTGTCTGATTTAAGGCCATCCTGGCCAACTGCAAGCCATTGTTGGTCTTCATATAATTGAGTTCCACCTCATTCATCTTCACCTTTGCTTTCAAAATCTCATTGTTGGTAATAATTCCTTCATTATAGATATTCTCCAGGTCCTGCACAAGGATTTCAATCATTCCACGATATTGCCTGGTTAGCTCCAGCTTTTCTTTCAATGAAACCACCTTCCAGTAATACTCATCTGTTTTGATAATAACTTCATCGATTGAAAGTTCTTTTTTTGCTTTAAAAAGCTTTTCACCATACTGACTCATTTTATACATCTCGCGGATCTTACCTCCCATATAAACAGGCTGCGTAAAACCTACATTGAGTAGAAAAAGATTCTTCATGCTTAGGCTTGCCTCATCTTTTGGCAGATAAGCATAATTTTGAAAAACCGGGTTCCCGTCCTCATCCAATGCAGGAACAGGCGTTCCCATAAAATCAGTTAACACAAATGTTTCCGCCAGTAATTCTGGATCATTCATAAGAACAGACTGGTCAAACTTTCCATTAACAATCGCTTCAGATGGAATAACAGGTAGAAACACATCTTCTCCAAGGAGACTAATGTCTTTATTCATCCGTAGATAAGTTCCATTGGCACTTAAATTGGGAAAGAATTGTGTTTTTGCCGCCTTTTTTAATGAAGTAAGTGCCATCTCATGCTCACTGGCCATCTTAACTGACCGGTTATGCTCCAAAGCCATCTGCCGGCATTCTTCCAGGCTAAGGACATTCTCCTGTGCCCACAATAAGACGGGGCCGGTAAAAACTGCCATTAGTATGACCAGTCGCCATCTCTTTCGCATAAATTTTCTCATGTTTCCCAAATTATTATTTCTAAAATTACTCACTAATATCGATAGGTATCAGTTGGACTTCCTAACAATTCCATAAAAAAGAATCGACAGCATTTCATCCAACTGTTTTTCCAAATCAACCACTTCCAGCTCGTTTTTAATAAGCCAGGCAACCTCTAAACCTTTCATAGTTGTTGCAATAGCAAGGGCAGACAATTTGGTTTCTTTTAAATCGAAAAGACCCAGTTCTATTCCCTCTTCAAGAATCCCCTGGATAATTTGCTGTTCCTCTTTATCGTACCTCTCCCTAACCCGCTCTGTGAAAGCAAGATTTGAAAGATAATCGTGCTTTAAGGCAGCAAAAAAATTGACAAAATCATTTAAAAAATTCATGCGAATTAATACATAACTCCTCAGCTTTTCCATGGGATTTATATTTTTCATCAGGACCTCCTCTTCGAGCTTTCGACTCAATATATCGGCTTCCTTCTTTACGACAGCTTCAAAAACCTGCTCCTTCGATTTAAAATAATAATAGAGTGTGCTTTTCCCCATTCCCATAGATCTTGCAATATCATCCATGGTTGCTTTTTTAAATCCGAATTGAGCAAATATATCAGCGGCCTTTTGTACAATGTTTTGCCGGATATTTTTCCTTTTCAATCGAATTTTTTCTGTCATTTTTCGACTTTTAGATTAAAACAGTCCAAAAGTACAAAATGTTCAAACTGACACAAAAAAAACAGGAGAAAAATCTCCTGCTTTTTACTATTTTTTTTTTAAAAGAATTAATCAGCTAAAACAAAATCCAGCTGTTTTCTTTCCAAATCAGCTCGTGCTATTTTGATTTGTACCGTTTCTCCAAGTTGATATGATTTTCTGGTTCGTCGACCAATGATAGCATATTCTGTTTCATCGAATTCATAAAAATCATCATCCAGTTCCCGGATATGCACCAGGCCCTCGCACAAGTTGTCTTCGATTTCTACATAGAA
>CAYVSF010000002.1:0-27281 GCA_964453775.1 uncultured Bacteroidales bacterium | reverse complement strand
TCATTAAATTTGGGACTTGGAGCAATGAATCCGCAAAACGAACTGACGAATTATTTCTCAGGCGGAGCTTCTATTGATGGCGCCCTCCACATTAATTTCACCAAACGATTTGCCATGATGCTTGGCGTAAAATATTTCAGCTTGCCGGAACTTGAAGGCGAAAGTAGCTATGACCTGTATTATAATCATTTTGGTGTTGGTATTGGCTTTCGGTTAAAGCTAACAAGGGCCAAAAAGTTTGTTCCCTATTTATTTGTAGACACCAATATTGATTTTGTTTCAATTGCATATGATGAATACAATTATTCTGGTTATGATTATGTGGAAACATTTAATCCCGGAGTAGGACTGCAACCTGGAGGTGGATTAGAATGGAACTTTAGTGATCACCTCGCTCTGTACGGACAGGTAAGCTACCTGACATACCTGTTAGTTTTTGAAGAGTTTAATGCTCAACTTACCAGCTTTCAGTTGGGAATACGGTTTAGTTTTGCAAAATCAAAAGAATTATAACATTTGGTATATAATTTGCTCCTTTAATTTAGTGTAAATTTGTAATATTACTGTTAATTGGATTTGCAATACTTTTGATTAAATATATAAAACCCGCCTAGTTATGAAAAAAAGAATTATCCTACTGAGTCTCGCTTTTCTTTTCGTATTTTCAAGCGGACATGGGCAAATTCAATTATCGAAAACATTGCACAAGCGGGGGCACCAGGTGATCTGTTCGGCCTACAGCCCCGACTCCCGATACATCGCCACCGGAGGAACCGATAATAAAATTGTTATTTGGGATGCACATAGCGGTGCAATCATAAATGAAATGAAGACTCGTGGCTGGCCACGTGCATTAAAATTCACGCATGACAGTCGTTATTTAGTATCCGGAGGCAAAGACAATAAAGTAAAAATATGGGAATATAAAAGCGGAAAAATCATTCATGATATGAAAGGCCACCGCGACCAAATCATTGCCATTGATATTAGCGCGGATGACAAATACATAGCTTCAGGAAGCGCAGATGAGTATATCAAACTCTGGGATCTGGAAAGAGGAAGATTCCTTGAAGATTTAAAAGGACATCGGGGAAATGTGACTTCATTGATGTTTCATCCTTCAGGATCTAAATTGGTATCCGGCAGTGCAGATAAAACAGTAAAAGAATGGAACATCCCCAGGGGAAATGAAATATCCTCCATAAAAGCACATTCTTCCTGGGTAAGGGCTGTAGCCTACAGCCCGGATGGTAGCCTAATCGCAAGTGCTGGTGATGATAAACGCATCCAGATATGGAAAGATGGGAAAGAATATAATTCCCTCCTTGCGCATCGCGATTGGGTGCAAACCGTACAGTTTAGCAACGACAGCAAATACCTGTTAAGCGGAAGCCATGATCGCTATTTTATTATTTGGGAAGTTGAATCGGGAAAGATGGTTTACAGTTCAGAGAAACAAAGAGACAAAATATTCACTGCAGAATTCAGTCCGGATGGCAAAAAAATACTCACCTCAGATTTTACTTATGACATCAGCTTATGGGATGTTGCGTCATTAAACATTCCTTCCTCTGCTCAAAAACCAATTTTAATGGCCCAAAATAAACCCAAAGAGCAAGAAGTTGTTGAGGAGAAAAGCGAGCCGGAAACAAAAGTTGTTGAGGAAAAAAAGCCGGAAAAGAAGCAAGAAACAAATCAAGCAATTGCTGGCACTGTGGTATCGACGCCCCAAAAAGTTCAGGGAAATGTTATTGATGTGGACTTGATTCGGGATTTAGGTATCCAACCAGATCCTTATCGTTATGCTTTAATTATTGGAAATGAAGACTACAGTAGTTTTCAGCTGGGCCTTAAAACAGAAGCCAATGTTGATTTTGCGCAAAGAGATGCAGAGATCTTTAAAAAATATGCTCAACATGTGCTGGGCGTACCTGAAGAAAATATTATATTCCTTACGGATGCCAGGGCTATTCAGATGCACCGGGCTATTAATAAGATTAACATGATTGCTAATATTACCAAAGGAAAATCAGAAATTTTCTTCTATTATGCAGGCCATGGCTTCCCGGATGAAAAGACCAAGGAGCCCTATATTATGCCTGTAGACGTGAGTGGTTCGGATTTAGAATTTGCCCTGAGCCTCAATGAGGTTTATAAAAAACTAACCGAGTTTCCAACCAAAAGGGTAACAGTATTTCTGGATGCCTGCTTTAGTGGCGGTGCTAGAAACCAGGGACTAATTGCTGCCAGAGGAGTAAAAATCCAACCGAAAGAAAATATTTTTAAAGGCAATATGGTGGTGTTTTCAGCCAGCTCGGGAGACCAATCCTCACTGCCTTACAAAGAAAAGCAACATGGCATGTTTACGTATCATTTGCTAAAAAAACTACAGGAGACAAAAGGAAATATTACTTATCGTGAGCTTTCGGAATATCTTAAAGAAAATGTTGCTGTAAAATCAATTATGGTCAATAATAAAGAGCAAATTCCTGAAACCAATGTAAGTGTAGATATTGAAAATACCTGGGGGCAATTAAAAATCAACCCTTAAGTCAATTTAACCACATAAAAGGATGAGGATTCTGAAAATGAATCCTCTTTTTTATTTCAGCATTAAGAACTTGGTAATATGGGTTTTACTTCCATCGCTGTTTGTGCAGAATACAAGGTACACCCCTGATGCAGCACGGTCTCCTGAAAAACTCTTCCCATTCCATGTTGCCTGCCCGCCCTCTGCTTTGGTCTCGTATACCAGGTTGCCACTCAGATCGGTAATCTTTACAATGGCATCTGCAACCAATCCCCGAACAGTAATCTCACCTGAGTAATCGGGCCTGACAGGATTCGGATATACATATACATCCCTGAAATCATCATTCCCCATTGTTGCTGAACCCCTGTAGGATATCAAACCTTTATCGGTGGCGAAAAAAACTTCCCCACTTCCATTATCAATGGCGATGTTATTGATTTTATTAGAAAGTAATGGACTATTTTCAGCTGTAAAATGATACACTTCTTCCTGTCCGTCTTCGGAAACAAGATAAACCCCCGTGCCTGCCGTCCCAATCCATTTCCGATTAGCGCCATCTACAGCAATTGAAGTAATTGTCTGCGATTCAAGCAAATAATTTGTATAATCGTCTATGGTAACCAAGATGCGCCGGGCATAAAAATCTTCTCCGGAAAATACATTTTCCGGTTGGGAATAAACAACAATGCCTGTGTTAGTTCCAACCCAAATTTCTCCATCAATATCTTCAGCAATACAATACACATCATTACTAATAAGTGTTCCTTCCCCATCAATAAGAGAAAATCGACGAAAATTATCATCGTTTTTATTAAAGGGCGTTCCATTATGGTTAAAGACAAGGATTCCGCCGCCCTCCCTCAACAATAGCCATTTATGATCCGCTTCGCTTACCAATACTTCGCCAGTTATTAAATTGCTGGCAATCCCATCCATGTAATAGGTTTCCAGATTGCCATCTTCAGCAAGCATGGCAAGAGGATCCGTAACCTGCGAATTAGCAATCCACAAATTCCCCTGTTCATCCATCGCGGTAGCACTAACTCTAACAAAATTACTCCCCGGATAAATGGATTGTAAATTTGAAGTGTTTTCATCATAAACCGCTAACAGCTCTCCATCCTGATATTCCAGCAATCCATTCCCCCAGGTAGAAGCAAAAAAATGATCTGGGTCAAGCGGATCAATGGTAATTTGAAGTATATCACTAACATCGTAATTAAATATGCTACCCCATTGTTCTTCTTCAAAAACAAAAACCATCCCGGGTAGAAATACATTATTTAAAGCCGGCGTCAATCCTCCTGCAGCAACATAGATTTTATCATTTACAGCTGCCACGTCAAATGCATTTTCTGTGTAAGGACCATTTGGAATGTAAAAATCAAATCCATTATCCAATTTTAATAGCCCATTCAGCTCATCAGCAATCCAAAGATTCCCCCCAGCATCACTGGTAATATTCATAGGATTGATTTCTGAATCGTTATAGGCTGTAATTTCATCTATCAAATTAAAGTCCCCGTCATATATAAACACCCCTTGTGAAGATAGGATATAAAGCTGATTCTGAGAAACAGCAACCTTATTCACATCAATCAAATCAGAGCGAAGTACAGACCAATTTGCCCCATTTTTTCTAAGTACCATATCAGGTCCATCTTCGTAGGACCTCACTGCAACCAGGAATGAATTATACATTTTGATAGCGGAAAATGAGCCTGCATAATCGGGGATATCTGTCAATAACTCCCAATTGGAATAGTCTGCCAGATTCACACCTTCTAAAGGGGCCCGGTAAAGTCCTTCATCCGTTGCGGCATAATAATAATTGTCATCCCGGGTTACTTCATAAACTCTTATTTGCGTGCCTAAATCTCCAATGAAATAGCTGTCTTTAATTTCTCTGTTTTCAAGACTCACAACCACAATACCGAAGCCACAACTCAACCAGGCCTGCCCATCAAAAAAGCGCACATCATAAATCGTTTTATCCCCAACCAATGGTTTTCTCTTAATATCGGAAAGATTATAAATGTTATTGTCTTTTAATAAATCAATGTTTCCATTATTGTAAGCCACCAACAGGTTTTCTGTCAACTCATCATAACCTATAGCCGAAATACCGATATCCGATAAAGCATTCACCTTAGTAAGTTTGTCCAGAGAACGGGTATTCACATCATAATAAAACAGCGCCTGCTCCGTAGCGGCATACACCCTTTCCCCGGTATAGGCTATATCAATTGCGTGAGCATAAGGGAGGTGACTTCTCCATTCACCAACACCTATTTGTGCAAAAGAGCAAAAAGTAGCAAGAAGGAACACTCCAGAAAGTAATAATCTCCGTATCATTTTATTTCTAACTCAATTATGCTGATTTTAGTGTTTGAATGCACATATTCCTACCTAAATATGTTGATTTAAAAAAGTTACCAGTTTATTTATAGCCCGGGATCGATGACTAATCTTATTCTTTTCCTTCAACTCCATCTCGGCAAAAGTCTCCTGGTGATTTTCCGGAATAAAAATGGGATCATAACCAAAACCTTCCCCTCCTTTTTGTTGTGCTATAATTGAACCCTCAACAACCCCTTCAAATTGATATTCTCTTCCTTGCCAAATAAGGCTGATAACTGTTCTAAACCTTGCATTTCGATTGTTCTCTCCCTTCATTTCCTCCAATACTTTTCTCATATTATCCTGAGCGCTTCTTTGCTGACCGGCATATCTGGCACTAATAACCCCGGGGTTTCCTTTCAAAGCTTCAATTTCAAGCCCTGTATCATCGGCAAAACATGATTTCTGATATTTATTGTATATATACCAGGCTTTTTGAGAAGCGTTCCCTTCCAGCGTATCCTGATCTTCCGGAATATCTTCACGGCAACTAATATCTTCAAGACTTAGTAAGTCGAATCGATCATCCAAAAGAGGGACAACCTCTGAAAGTTTATGTTTATTATTGGTAGCAAAAATTAACTCCATAATCAGTTCATTTATAACTCTTTAATAATAATACAGGCTACCCTTTTGGGGCAGCCTGCCTGTATCATATTAAAACTTGCATACTATCCGAATGATCCAAACCGTGTCAAATCTTCACGGGGATTAATCACCATCACAGGAATCTTAGCAGCATTGGCAATTATGTATTGCTCAGAGGCACCAATGACATAATCAGCCAAACCAATATTCTTCGTTGACATCACAATAATCATATCCGCATGAATTTCCCGCGCATACTCTATCGTTTCTACGGCAAAACTTTTTTTGCCATCTGCGGCATGAATTTCGTAATCAATATTCTTGCTATCTAAAAACCGCCGTGCAAATGCAATATTTCCTTTAATTCTTTTTATAAAACCTAAATCAGTAGTGTTGGGCTTTATGATATAGAACTTTAATTTATAAAAATGAGAAAGGTAGCTTACCCAGTTCAAAATTTCTTTGTTTTCCCGTTTAAAATCTACCGGGAAAATCACCTTCTCCATATCATTCTCGTGAGGTGGTTCCTGAACAACAACAAATGGGACTTTTGAACTCACAATTACTTTAAGGGCCCAGCTTCCGGTAAGTTTTTGCATACCTTTAATTCCATGCGTCCCCATAATAACAAGACTGGCTTTTAATTCATCAGCCTTTTCTGCGATGGTTGTAAAAATACTGCCTACACTTACTTCAACTTCTACCTTTACTCCATTCTTCCCCGAAAAATCTCCAGCCATAAGTGTCAAGCGTTTATGGGCATCGTCATATTCCCTGCTTTTCTTAATAATATGCAGCAAGGTAATACTTTTACAATCTATCTTCTTTGCCATACGGAACGCATGTTCCAATGCACACTCAGCAACTGGAGTAAAATCCCAGGGAACCAAAATTGTTTCGTGGTGATCTTCCATAACCGGAAATATTTTATTCTTTTAAACCAACGAGGAATAAAAATAATTTATTATATTTCAAGATGCAACATTCCTCCCAAAGGCCAAGATATGAATTTTAACAGATTTTTTCGAAGTTTTACGTTGTTTTTTTCTGTTTTCTTATTTTCTCTGGCAATTTCTGCCCAAAAAGAAAACGCTCTGAGCTTTTCCGGGAGCCCTTATATTCAGAAAATTATTGTTCCTAATTATGGAACGGAATCCAATAATTTTGCCATTCGTCAATCTCCAGAAGGACTTTTAATTGTAGAAAACACCAATGGACTTTTATTATACAATGGGTTCAAATGGAAAAGAATAAAAACGAATGGGCGGGTTTATAGCGCCATCTCTGAAAACCAAACTATTATTGGAGCTCATAACTGCATTGGTGTTTTGGCTTACAACGCCCTGAATGAACCTTATTTGAAAGAAATCCAAGACTCCCTTTCAATCTCCATTGAAACGATTCAACAAATTATTGCCGGCAATGAAAACATCTATTTTATTGCTGATAACAAACTTTATTACCAGTTGAATTCTCATGCCGTTTTAATCGACGAGGGTGAAGGAATGCAACTCTTCTCAACAAAGAACAGAGTTTTACTTCATAAAAAAAATATTGGCTTGTTTCAGATAAACAGGAATAACATCTCTCCGATAAAAGCCGGTATGTTCTTTGAAAACCGAAAAATTACGGCCATTTTATCTTTACCCGAAAAAATGATGGTAATTACCGCAGATAATAGTCTTTACTTTATTGAGAATAGAGGGTTAAGACCTGTAAAATTCAACAAAAAGGATCTATTAAAAGGAGACAACATTACATGTGCTGTTAATATTGCAGGGAATAAAATTGCCCTGGGAACACAGTATTCAGGCATCCTGATCCTCTCTGAAACAGGTAATTTACAACAAATCATCAACAGACAGGATGGATTGTATGACACCCAAATCAATCATCTATTTACAGATAATGAATCAAATCTGTGGGCTGCCCATAATCATGGAATAAGTAGAATAGAAATCACCTCCCCTTTTAGTTACTTCGATGAAAATCATGGGCTGGAAGGGAACATCAACAGTATTATTTCGGACAGGAATTACATATACATTGCTACCAGCCAGGGTGTATACGGACTAAACCATTCTCGGGAAAAACTACCTTGTGAAAATTGCAATACCTTTCAACAGATAAGCCATTTAAGAATGCCATCCTACTATTTTTTCCATTACAATAATCAATTATTTGTTGTTACCAGCACCGGTAGTTATCGTATCCGTGATCTTAAATCCTCACTTTTTTACAACCGTGAAATTGGAGATATTATAACAGCCTATCATAGTAAAAACTACGGAAAGTTATTATTCCTGGGCCGAAACGATGGCTTGCAAATCGTTCGACTTGAAGGTGGATTGCTTATTCACCAAAAAAAGATGGAACAAATAAAGGAAGGTATCAATAGCATTACAGAAGATAATAATGGGAATATTTGGTTGTCGGGGAAGTTTTCGAAACTCTATATGATTCCTGCTTTCGAAACCTACAGGCCCGACATGAAAGTACACACATATGATTACAAAAAAGCCCTTCAGACATATGGTGAAGTGGAATGGGTAAGACTATACAATACATCATCGGGGCTGTTTTTTTCAACAAACCTCGGCTTATTTCACTACGATCATGATAAAAACTTGTTTTATCCTGACAAAGAGTTGAAACCGGAATCCAAAGCTAATCAATCCTGGTTTTTCCCAATCATCGAAGATGAAAAAGGAGATATTTGGTTAACAGAGCATAACCTGGATAAGGGTAGAAAAAACGTTTACGTTCACAGATATGATACAACAGAGCAAGAATCACATCAAATACTATCATTCAATAAATTAGACCAGCTGTTTGTAAACTCAATCCATACAGATACTACCGGAATAATATGGGTTGGCGGATTTGAAGGTTTAATCCGGTTTGATAGCAATCACCCTTCCATGTCACATCCTTGTGAAGTAGCCTTTAATCAAATTACGATTGGAAAAGATTCTCTACTTTATAACGGCCTAACTCAACCGCAAATAAATGCAAATAAATCATTTATCTTCAACTATGATTTTAACCAGGTTGCATTTTCGTATTCTGCAAAAGGGTTCCAAAATGAAGACCTTGTAAGATTCCAAACTAAACTGGAAGGTCTTGAAGATTCCTGGTCAGATTGGACCAACCAAAACGCTGTAAGCTTTGCGAATCTTAGAGAAGGAAATTACACCCTACACCTTCGCGCAAAAAATATATACGATACAGTAAGTCCAACACAAAGCTTTTCATTTCGAATAAAACCTCCTTTGTATAGGAATCCGGTAGCGTACTTTATATATATTGCCGTAATAGGTGCTTTAATTTTTCTGTTACTAAAATGGCGCTCTTATTATTTTGCTAAAGAAAAGTTTCGCCTGGAAAATATCATAAACGAACGTACCGAAGAAGTTGTTCTACAAAAAGAGAAAGCCGACCGCCTTCTTGAACGGGTACTCCCGAAAACCACTGCCAAAGAACTAAAATCAGGCAAACGGGCAGGGCCCTATCATTACAACATGGTTACTGTGTTATTTAGTGACATACAGGGATTTACTAAAATATCAGAACAGCTGGACTCGGAGCATTTAATTGATGAACTGGACAAATTCTTCCTTAAATTCGATGAGGTAGTAGAAAAATACAATATAGAAAAAATAAAAACAATTGGCGATGCATACATGTGTGCTGGTGGTATTCCGGAAAAAAACAGAACCAACCCGGTAGAAGTCGTGCTAGCAGCGATGGAAATGCAAAATTACATGAAATCGCTAAAGCATGAATCGGGTGATGGAAAACAAAAAATTTGGGATTTAAGAATTGGGATAGACACAGGCCCCGTGGTTGCAGGTGTTCTTGGAAGAAGTAAAATTTCTTACGATATATGGGGCGGAACAGTAAACACAGCAAGTCGTATGGAAGCCTCCGGTGAGCCCGGAAAAATAAATATTACGGAAAACACCTATATGCTCATTAAAGATTTTTTCATTTGTAAATACCGGGGTAAAATGCCGGTAAAATATAAAGGAGAAATTGATATGTATTTCGTAGAAAGCTTTATGCCAGAAATGGCTTCCGATATAAAAGGATTATACCCAAATGATTCTTTCTTCACTCAGCTGCAACTTCTTCGCTTAAATGATATCGAAGAATATGTATTGAGCAAGCTCGAAAACGGTCTGCCTGATAATTTATACTATCACAGTGTAAAGCATACCATTGATGTGGTAACACAAGTGGAACTTATAGGAAGATCAGAAAAAATATCGGATGAAGATATGCTGTTGCTCAAAACTGCTGCCCTTTTTCATGACATGGGGCATATTGTTGATTATGATACCCATGAAGAAGAAAGCGCTAAAATGGCTCAAAAAATCCTGCCAAGATACCATTATAACCAAGAACAAATAGAAAAAATTACTGCATTAATTATGGCTACCAGAATGCCGCCTAACCCCCAAAACCTTCTGGAAGAAATAATGTGTGATGCAGATCTGGATTACCTGGGACGTGCCGATTTCGTGCCCGTTTCTGTAAATCTTTATAAAGAAATGCATGAAAGAGGTAAAATAAAAAACCTTGAGGAGTGGAACGATCATCAGAGTAACTTTATTAAAGGACATCATTATTTTACTACCACAGCCCAAAAGCTAAGGGAAGTAAAAAAGAAAAAACAGCTGGAAAATATCCAGGAAGAATTAAACAAAGCGATAAAAGACAATAGAAATGAGGATTAAACCTCAATTTCTACCAGATAACCATTGTGTCTTCTGACATTAAGTACTAAACCTTCATCAAAAATCAAATATTGGCCTTTAATGCCCATAAGCTTCGCTTTCATCTGCTTATCTTTTTCCAGATTAATCGGCTTTACTTTTTCAGGGTATTTCTCTACCGGATAATTAAAGTGCTGAATGGTATCGTCTTCTATTAGGTAATCGCTGAAATCTTTGGAAATCTTCGGAAGTATATTTTTCCTCTCTGCCTCCAGAAGCTTCTCTTCAATTGGAGTTTCCTTTAACATATTTCTCCAGTTGGTTTTATCGGCGATATATTTTTTAAGCGCAACCTCCAGCTCACCTGCTCGGTTTCTGTTGGGCAGTTTTGCTATTCGAACTGCAGCAACCGCACCTTGATCCAACCATCTTGTGGGCACCTGACTCCCCCGGGTTACGCCAACCTTAATATTGCTGGTTTGGGTAAGATAAACAAAATGATCTTGCAGGCAATTCTTCTCCGACCATTCCAAATCCCTTGCAATGCCTTTGTGGGCCATACACCGTTCGGGATGTAAAATACAATCTGCGGTTTGCGGAGCAGTTTTATAGCAGGGATAGCAATAACCCTGATGATAGGATTTACGAGTAATCCTTCCACAGCGAATGCATCTAATTTCTTCAAGAAATTGCATCCTGATCTCCTGTCCCAGTAAATCATTCCAAATAAAATCATCCCCATCCCACTCCTGTTCATAAACCACAGGGTTTTCTGGTTTTGCTATCATTTTTTTAAGATGTCCCCTAAATTTTTTAGCCATAATTTAAGATTTTACCCAAAGGTACATAAAAAATCTTCTCGCTTTAAAGCTCTATTATTCGGGGGATAGAAAAAAATATATAAAAAACATACTACCTTGTATTGCATAGTACTATTATTTTTATATATCTTTGCATTAATAAGTATTATATAAATTGATTATTATGGAGAAAGCAATATCTGTAAATCTTGGTGGAATGGTTTTCGATACCGATTTATCTGCTTTTGAAATGTTGCAGGCTTATCTGGGTTCCATTGAAAAAGAATTCATCAATGAAACCGAAAAGAAAGAAATAATGGCCGATATTGAAAGCAGGATAGCAGAACTATTTTTGGAAAGGGTGGATCATCAGAAACAAGTAATTACAATAGAAGACATCAAAGCTGTAATGAAAATTTTAGGTGAACCTGAGGATTTTGCACCCGAAGAGGAGGAAAACACTGATCGGGGAAAGCAAAAAAAGCAGAAACAGGCCAGTAAAAGACTTTACCGGGATACGGAAAGAAGGATTTTTGGAGGTGTGTGTGCCGGTTTAGGTGCCTATTTTAAAACCGACCCATTGGTTTTTAGAATACTATTTGCCTTGCTCATCTTATTCATGGGTACAGGGTTGATTCTCTATCTTATTCTTTGGATGGTAATTCCGGAAGCAACAACTACCGCCCAAAAACTTGAAATGCAAGGAGAACCGGTAAACATTGACAATATCGTTAAATCCATTAAGAATGAATTTGAGGATGTGAGAAAAAAAATGAATTTCTAACGAATCAAGCAAGCACTATGAATCCAGAAAATACGAAAGCACAAATGAAAAAAGGAATCCTGGAATACTGCATTTTAGGACTGCTTAAGCACCAAGACTACTATGCCTCCGATATTATCAACAAGCTTAAAGAAGCCCGACTAATTGTTGTGGAAGGCACACTTTATCCTTTGCTTACCAGACAAAAAAACGCCGGACTGTTAAAATACCGCTGGGAAGAATCAACCCAAGGCCCTCCAAGAAAATACTACAGTTTAACGGAAAAGGGAGGTGAGTTTCTGCAGGAATTGGATAAATCATGGGAAGAGCTGGTGCATGCAGTTAATAGCATTCAGGAAAACCAAAGCAAAAAACAGTAAATCAATCAGCGAATCACTGATTAAAAATCCGGATATAATGAAGAAAACAATCAAAATGAACATCGGTGGCCAGGTTTTTCATATTGATGAAGATGCGTATGAAAAGCTGAACCAATATTTGGGGCAACTTTCTGAATATTTTTCAAAGGAGGAAGCTTCAGATGAAATCATCCAGGACATTGAAAACAGGATAGCCGAATGGATGGAAACCAAAATATCAGAAAAAAAACAAGTTGTAAGCCTTGAAGATATCGAAAAAATAATTGAAACAATGGGAAAACCCGGAGAAATTTCGGAAGAATATGAGGAGGACGATACGAATGAAGAAAAACATAACAAAAAGCTGTTCCGAGATACAGAAACACGCATCTTTGGCGGCGTTTGTTCCGGACTGTCTCACTACCTGAATTTAGAAGTGGGCATTATTCGCTTTCTTTTTATCCTGTTTACCTTTCTCTATTTTTCAGCAGCAATTATTTACCTGATTTTATGGATATTTATTCCCCCTGCTATCAGTAGCAAAGAAAAAATGCAGATGAAGGGAAAAGCAAACCATATATCTGATATTCAGAATAATGTGAAAAAAGAATACCGGGAAGTAAAACAAAATCTATCGAAGCTTAAAGACAGTACGGAAGTAAAACAGGCCAATGATTTCTTTTATCGTTTTTTCCAGGGGGTGGGTGAAGTCCTTAAGTTTTTTGTCAAGTTTATTCTAGTCATTCTAGGTATAGCACTGATTATTTCAGGCTTAGGTATGCTTATCACCTTTACGGGTTTATTTGTGTTTAGCGAACCCTTCACGGCAACTCACTTCTTTTCATCCGGGGAAATCTTATCCCCTGGAATTTTTGAACTTTTTGTGAATCCGTATAGTGCTGTTATTATTCCTGTAAGTGCTGTTTTCGTGGTACTTATTCCTGTTGTTGCTATTCTCTATGGCGGATTAAAACTGGTGCTTAACTTTAAATCAAACGACCGGGCACTTGCGATTGTTGGCCTTATCGCCTGGATTTTTAGTCTTCTGATTCTTGCAGCTACTATCTTTATTGAGGCGAAAGATTATATGATTAAAGCCGGTGACAAAGAAAAAATGGATGTAAATATTGAAAAAGATCAAAGCTTGTATTTAAAAACAGCCGAAACAGAGTTGGATGACATGAGCACCCTATATCTCTTTGATGAAGAGTTGGATCTAAAATTAGACATGGAGAATAATGTATACCAGCATCCAAGGGTTTATATCTATCCGGGTGATAATGAAAATACCCATATCGAAATTGAAAAAGGGGGTAGAGGGGCAACTTCAGTGGAGGCAACAAAAACCCTGGAGGCCATTCAATATCAGCTGGTCGTAAAGGACAGCCTCATCATCTTTGACCCTTACTATTACCTGGACAGGGACATAAAATGGAAGATGCCAGAAGTAACCATCAGAGTTTACATCCCCGAAAATCAAAAAATATATGTGGACAAAAGCATGAAGGAACTCATCAATTACATGCGAAGAAATTCTAACACTTCATTTTCATCGATTTACGACAATTCCCTGGTGATGACCGAAGAGGGTGTCATGGCGGAAGAAGCTGAGAAGTAACATTTTTTTTAAATAAAAAGTGAAATTTATTTGCGGGCAATATTTTTTTTATAAATTTGCACACGAATTATGGAATTGTCCGATGGTGTAATGGCAGCACTTATGGTTTTGGTCCATACAGTCTAGGTTCGAATCCTAGTCGGACAGCCAATCACCAACACAAAAGCCCTGCTAAACAATGTTTTAGCGGGGCTTGTTTTTTTAGTAGGGGACGGTTTAGGGGACGATTTTTACTTTTCTATTCCGCGCACAATGAAATAGCCCAAAATTGCCCCTGCACTATAATAGTAAAAATCTTCGGGATTAAAGCTGTTGCCCAGCAAGACAGCTCCTATAAAAGTAGATCGCAGGCCGGTTAAAAAAGGACTCTTTATCAACTGCAAAAATTCTAATCCACATGTGACAAGCAGGACAGCAATTGCCGTCTTTAACCTGTGTTTTCGTAAAAAAAAGGTGAACAACACCACCCCAAAAGCTACATAAACTGTACCTCCCACTGAATTCCGCAACCATGCAGCCCCCTGTCCCTTATAGACAAGAATAAAACCACCAAACAACACCAACAATACCAAAACGAATAGATAGTACAGGATCTTCTTACTCATTTTCATATCAATTAGTAAAGGTATTCAACATTCGTCTTTTAAATGTACGAAATTTTTCATATTTTGCTTTTTGAGAAATTATATCTCTTTTCACAACAAGTTGATGTCTTTTCCCGGAACCCAAAACACGAACATTCAAAATACAAAGCTATGATGAAAAAAATTTATTTAAGCTTCCTTATTGGCTTTCTTTGCATTTTCCAATTACATGCACAAATACGCCTTGAGAAAACAAGCCATGCTCTACGGAATGGCGATCAGCACAATTTTCATATGAGTAGCAAAGCAATGCCCGGACCGGCTGGACCCAATCAAACCTGGGATTTTTCCGATCTGGAGAAAAACGGGCAGTTAACCAGTCATATGTTCCCCATTTTAAAGGGTAAAGAAGCAGTAAACTTTCCTCAATGTAATACAGTTCTGGAAGAATTTGGCAATCATTTCTACTTCCGGGTAAGCAATTACATGATGAAACAATATGGAACACTTACTGCAAATGGAAGTCTTATTTCATATGACAAAGCCTTCATAAAAATGGTTTTCCCTTTTAATTTCGGGGATTATTATTCTGGAGATTATTCAGGTTCTGTCATCAATAAAACCAATTCTACAACCATTAAAGGAACCTACGAACTGGAAGGTGACGCTTATGGAACACTCATTCTGCCGGGCAACAGAAAAATAGAAAACGTACTTCGAATAAAGACCACCAGAACCCAGTATTACAATAATTCAAGCACGCCCTCAATTGTAGTAAGCTATAAATGGTATGGTTCTTCATTGCGCTATCCTCTGCTTAGTATTATCGAATTTAAAAACAATCAAAAAAGCTATGCTGTTAAAACAGCCTGGTATTCAGGGAAAATTGATAAAAACACGAACAGTCAGCGCACAGAACTGGCCGGTGTTAATAAAGGAAATATCAAGCTGTACCCGAACCCTGCAGAGGACAGGTTTTCTGTTGATTTAGAAATAACTACTCCCGGAACAATTCGCATTGAAATTTATGATATGCAAGGGACGCGTTTGCACCAGGACGTATTAAAAAATAAGGCAAAAGGCTTCCATTCCATTCCAATAGATACAGAAGAAATAAACCTTCCCCAAGGCACCTATAACCTTATCATTTATTCCGGAAAACAAAAATACACTCAACACTTTTTAAAGCTGTAAATAAAAGAGCCAACAAAAAACCTTGGCTCTTTCTTTTATAAATTATAGTGCATTAAATATCAACCCCCAGGAACATCCTGATAAAATAGCTGATGCCAAAAGTAAGAGCTGCTACGCCCAAACTTAGAACAGCCATTTCCAGGAAGCGTTTCTTAAAATTATAGTCTTTTGCAACTGAAATATAATAATTGAAAAGAAAAATAATAAATACCGCAAAAAACAGTGTGAATCCCAGGCAAACATAATAGTTATCAAAAATAAGATACGGTGCAATTAAAATGAGAACTGTCACGATATAAGCCACTCCGGTGTAAATGGAAGAAGCAAGTGCATTGACATGATTCCCTTCGGATTTTTGGGAAAGGTACTCCGAGGCACCCATGGAGAAGGAAGCAGCAATACCTGTGATTAGGCCTGCAACTGCAATTAAGCGTGTGTTTTGCAAAGCCAGTGTTAATCCGGCCAAAGCACCTGTTAATTCTACCAAAGCATCATTCAGCCCAAGAACAATAGATCCCACATAATCCAGTTTCTTTTCTTTTATAAGGCCAATTAACTCCTGCTCATGCTGATCTTCATCTTTCACAATTTCCCGCGCTTCCGGAATATATTCACAGGCCTTTTCATAAGCATCCTGTGCTTTATCCTCTCCTTTTTCCATTAACTTAATTCCAAAAGTAAGACCCAGTATACGCGCTATCCAGTAATATTTAAATATCTTCCATTTATTTGGTTTTACTTCTTTTCCGGAATACTTTTTCCAAAAATAATAATGTCGCTTCTCATCATCAGCAATCCTTTTTAACAGGCCTGAATTATCCGCATCTTTAATTTGCTTTGCCAGGCGCTCATAGATATAATATTCTGTAATCTCATTTTTTTGAAATTGCAAAATATCCTTTTCCTGTGCTAAAGTTAACTCTTTTTGCATGGTTTTTAACGATTTAGAGCATTTTTATGAACCAAAACAGACATGGTTTTTAATCTTACATAAGCTTCAGAGACATATAAATAGCCCTTGTATGGATTATTCGTTCCCCAGCTATTTTTAACAATATAATACTTTGTCCCCTCCTGATCATAAGCCCTGCCAATAATATGCATCAGATGATCATCTGTTGTAGCATAATTATCATACTCTTTTTGTCTTCTATCCGGACTAATTTGGGCTTGTTTCACCGGAGCATAAAAAGCAGCCCTTTTTTGCTCGTCTGTCATCTCTTCCCATCCCTGCTGCGGTGCAATTGCCAGTCCTTTATCATGCTTAAATCCCGGATCACTTACATCACTGGCCCAGGCTACCGTATATCCCTGCTCCAATGAACGATCAATAGCTGCAATAAAATCCTTCAGGGGAACATTGTAAATCAATCCGTTCGACCAATTATCAGGCGATTCAAATACATATTCCTTGTAAAAAGGTTTATGGGTAAATGAAGTTACAGCCTGGTAATTATCTGTATTAATATCAAGCATATTCCTAAATTTTTCCGGAGTATACCGACTTCCAGCATAGGCAAAATTTTCAGGAATTTCTCCAAGATAGGCATCCATAATGCCGTCAAAAGCATCCGGCCAAACATCACTGAGTGTTCCTCTCTTGTTTTCCAAAATACCATTCATAAACCCTTTCAATGCAGCATCCATTTCTGCATGATTGTGAAAAGCTTCCTCAGTTCGAATGCCGTTATAGACATTTTCGGGTTCAATTCCAAATATTTTAATTACATTCAAAACGTCCCAGGCCTCTGCTCCCGGACCAAAGTTAAGATGACCATGATACCGAACATATTCTATTGCACGTAATTTGTAGGAATGTCGAACAACATACATCTCGGAAAGATCATACTCGCCTTTCCCTTTTCTTATAAGTTCCGATTCCAGAAACGAAAGTGTGGCATGACTCCAGCAGGTTCCGGTCCTCCCCTGGTCTTTTACTGAAGTAGTCGGCAAACGGATGTCTTCATCAAAAACGTAGTTGTTTTCCTGGGCGACACCTAAATCAGCAAGCACCATTATAACAACCACTAACAGCGTCTTATAAAAGTTATTAACGTTCATAATATAGATTTTTTCGTGTAAAACTTCTTTTTGTTAATAAGTATTGATTTAACTCTCTTATCTATCTAGCTCAAAATCATTAGATTTGAGCATAATAATATCATTATCGAAAGATACTAATTCTTTTGAGAGTTCCCGAATAATTTTTTTGTTGTGAAAAAATTATTTTATTTGTAGCCGAAGGGAAAGATCTAAGGGGATTTTGAATCGACAACATGAACTTTGAAACGAAACTAAGAAACAAAACAATTCTGGCTGTAATGCTTGTTCTGCTAGGATTGTCAACACTCTACTTTTTTATTGGCCTAAAAAGTCAGAAGCAGGCTCGTGACTGGAAAATCCAAAAGAACAGTGAAATCGTACAATTGGAGATTAAAAACCTATTGTACACCACCAATCAACTCTTTCGGGAAAAGATCCACTATTTTGTTACCAATCCTAAAATAAAAAAGCAATTCGCCGCAAATGACTCCCAACAGCTATACAAAACGGTTTTCCCTTATTACTCAGTCCTTAAAGCCGAATACCCATTCTCTTTTATCATTAACTTTTACACGCCTGGAAATCAGCTCTTGCTTAAAACAGCCAAAGGACCCGAACAAGAAGTGGACGCACCACCCTCTCGATGGGTAAAAGAAGTAAACTCTACCCGCCAAAAATTAATGGGCTTTGGGCTGGAAAATAACGAATTGGTTTACATCATTACCGAACCCGTTTTCTTTAATAATGAGTACATCGGATGTATTGAATTTGGAATTCATGAAAAAGAAATATTAGATTATATCCATCAAGAGCATGAAGTATCTATTGCCTCCGTTTTTGAGAAAGATGCTCTGAACAATGAACTCCAAATAAAATTCAACAAAGGGCTTCTCCATCAGAATAAGATGTACAGGCCTTCGGTAAATAGCACCCTTTTTCCTGAATTATTAGAAAAACCCATATCTAAAGACCTTCCCACCGGATTAACACGCATAAAAGATAAAGTGTGGTACCTGAACTATCTTCCTGTAGAGAATATTTTTACCTCGCAGGGTTTCACTGGTATCTATTTAGCGAAAGATGTCAGCAAGCTTCAAAATCAGTACCTAATATATATTTATAAATCTCTTTTAATTATTTTCCTCATTCTTATTGCTGTTTTCTTGATACTGTACTTCTCATTTAACAGCCTACTGGACAAATTCTTCAATCTACAAAACTCCCTGGATGCCAGAATTGCTGAAAAATCAAAAGAAATTATCGACACGAATACGGAGTTGAATCAAATTTTCAACACCACCGGGAACAGCATGCGTCTGATTACTAAGGATTATACCGTATTACGGGTAAACCGGTCGTTTACCAACACATCTGGAATAAGTAAAGAAGATGCCGAAGGCAAAAAATGCTACGACGTGTTCCCCGGACCTTTTTGCCATACTGCAGAGTGCCCGATTAACAGAATCAAAAATGGTGAAGAACTGGTAGAACAAGACATCAAAAAAAGAAATAAGGCTGGAAAAACAATTCCCGGTATTCTCACAGCAGTGGCCTTTAAGGGAGAAAACGGAGAATTGCTAGGTGTTATAGAAGATTACAAAGATATATCCCAACGAATAGCAATCGAAGAAGCTCTGAAAAAATCCGAAAGACAATTTTCCATTTTTATGGACAACCTGCCCCTCGGTATTTTTATAAAAGATGAGGATGGCAAAGCTATTTATCTTAACAAATACATGGATACCGTTTTTTCAAAATCGGATTGCATGAATAAAACCCCTCAGGAAATCTTCCCATCAAAATATGCTAAAAGGGTGATTAAAGAAGACAAGCAGGTTTTAGAGGGGAAAGTATTGGTGGTTGAAGAGGATTTGCCCGATAAGGAAGGCAATGCACATACCTATATGACACATAAATTCCGTTTTATTGGTACGGACAACAAGTGGAAAATTGGCGGGGTATCCCTGGATATCACACGAAGAAAAGAAACCGAATACAAGCTGCATATTCTTTCCAATGCTATTCACCATTCCCCGGTTAGCGTGGCAATTACCAATCTTGAAGGGAATATTGAATATGTGAACCCTGCTTTTACTGAAGTTACGACCTATAGTGCCGAAGAAGTAGAAGGTGAAAAAATCAGCATCTTGCGACCCGAAAAACTCTCGGACACACTCTTCAACGATATCATGGAGTATGTTAAAACAGGCGAGGATTGGCAGGGAGAATTTAACAACCGTAAAAAAACAGGAGAGTTATACTGGGAACTAACTTCAATATCTGCTGTTCGCAATGAGAAAAACGAAATTACACACTTCGTATTTATTTCGGAAAATATTTCGGACAGGAAGAAAAGTGAAAAAGAACTGATTGTTGCCAAGGAAAAAGCAGAAGAAGCAGATAATTTAAAATCTGCCTTCCTGGCCAACCTTTCTCATGAAATCAGGACCCCTTTAAATGCCATCATTGGATTTTCAAACCTGTTCATGGAAGAAAATCTGCCTGATGACGAGCGAAAACGAATTAAAAATCTGGTAGTTGAGAACAGCAATAACCTGCTTAAATTGATAGACGACGTTATTGATATTTCAAAGATCCAAAATGGAGAAATTGCTTTCCATAAAACAGAATGCGAACTCAATGCACTCTTGCAGGATATTTACAACGAATTTGAACTGAAACTGCAGCGAAATCAAAACAAAAAAATCGGGCTGTCCCTGCACAAAGGAATTAAGGACAAAAATTTCAAGGTAATTACCGATCCAAGCCGTCTGAGACAAGTGGTTTACAACCTGGTTGAAAATGCCATTAAATTTACCGATAAAGGCTTTGTTGAAGTAGGCTACAGCCTGCTAAAGGATAAAAACATGCTCCAATTCTACGTCATTGATTCGGGAATTGGCATCAACAAAGATAAATTTGGACAAATTTATGAAATCTTCCGCCAGGCAGACGATTCTTCAACACGAGAGTATGGAGGTATTGGCATCGGTCTGTCTATTGCAAAGAAAATTATCAAATTTATGGGAGGCGATATCTGGGTGCAATCCACTCCCAAAGAAGGTACCAGCATTTATTTTACTATTCCATTAGAAATTAATGAGCCCAAGTTTGATGAAACAGGAATCATCCCTGATGACAGTTATGACTGGCACAATAAGGTTGTGCTGATAGCTGAAGATTTAGATATGAACTATGTTTTTATCCAGGAAGCGCTCAGTCCAACAAGAGCCAAGGTATTATGGGCCCGTGATGGAAAAGAAGCCGTGGAGATGTGTAAAAAGAATGAAAACATCGATTTGGTATTAATGGATATCAAAATGCCGGTTATGGATGGTTTTGAAGCAACCAAAGAAATTAAGCGATTTAGAAACAATATTCGGGTGATAGGCCAAACGGCATATGTTCATGATAATGAGGAAGAAAGATGCATAAAAGCTGGCTTTGACAGCTACATCTCCAAACCCATTCATATTGATCAATTGCTGCAAACAATAAGCAAAAACCTCATAATTAACTAAAAGTCTTCACTATAAGGCTTTCGCTTATTTAATTAATTTCCTATATTTGTTGTAATGATGAATTATGGCAATTATCAAAAGCCCGTTAAATAAAGAAAAATTAAAGCTTTATCATTATGATAGCAACTTACATAAAAGAATTATTAGCAACGAATAACAGGGTTATCATCCCACAATTCGGAGCTTTTCTTGTGCGTGCAACATCCAAGCACAAGGACTCTAAAGATCTTTCAAAAAAGATTGACGACATCTATTTCAGCCCGTTCCTTAAGTTTAATGATGAACTGTTGGTTAATCATATCGTAAAAAAAGAGAATATTACACAGGAAGAAGCCAATACGAAAATAAAAGACTTTGTAAACGATATTAATAAATCCCTGGAAGCTGGAAAATCCTATGCAATTGAAGGTATGGGAGACTTTTCCATGGACAAACAGGGTAAGATACAATTCGTTGTTGCCTCTGGTGCCAAAGCAGAAACAACGGAAAAGAAAGAAGAGCCCAAACCGAAAGCAGCTGCAAAAACATCGGCTGCAAAAGCAAAAGAAACTGCTAAAAAAGAGCCGGAAAAGAAACCTGCTGTTAAAAAAACAACACCTCCTAAAAAAGAGGAAAAAACAGAAACCAAAAAAGAAGAACCTCAAAAAGTGAAAGCTGAACAGGCGAAAGCAACGACTGTTAAAGAAAAAGCCGCCACAGCAGCAAAAACAGAAAAATCATCCGAGCCCCTGAAACCTAAAGAAGGCTATGCTCCCAAACGATTGGAAGAAAAAGATGGTTTGAACAAAGGCTTAATTATTACGATCGCTATTAGCGTTCCTTTAGCTGTCATATTCATTCTTGCCATCCTAAACTTTGATGTGGTAAAAGACTTCTTCTCCAAAAATGAAGGAAAAGTAAAAACCGAACAAATTGCAAAAAAGAAACCGGCGAAAGAGGATGCTGCAAAAGTGAAAAAAGAAGACGAAAAAAGACAAAAAGAAACCACCAGCCCTGACAAGAAAGAAACTCAAACAGCAAATAAAACTACTACGAAACAAAAAGCCCAGGCAAAGAAGACTACGGCCAAACCAGCCGGGAAAAAATATTACATTATTGCCGGTAGTTTTCAAAACGAAAAATATGCAGATGCATTCATGGAAGATTTAAAGAAACAAGGCTACAAACCTGAAAAACTCCCCATTCATAATGGAATGTACCGGGTAAGCTATAATTCTTTCCCCGATAAGCGAAAAGCTCAGGCAGAGCTGAATTTCATTACAAAGGAAAAAGGCAAAAAGGCCTGGTTGCTTTATCAATAAAATAAATTCCACTCCTAAATAAAGCTGCTTTTTTTAGAATGCAGCTTTTTTTTTCTGCCAGAAATAGTGTATTTTATGTATATGAAAACCATAGCAACTATCTGGTTGAATTTATGAATGATACAACCCTATGTTTTTTCTGATTTTTTTCTGCCAGGAGGTAGCTCAAATTCGAAAAATAATTACTTTTAGCCGGTTCATTTTTTATAATAACTTACAAGGGAGATGAAGATAAAATACATTGACTTAGTTGAGCAAACTTTTGATTTCCCACAAGAAGAATTTACTCTTGACGGGAACAATTTACTTTTTCATGAAATTCCTCTTATGGACATTATTCATGAATATGGTACCCCGCTTAGGCTAACCTACCTACCCAAAATATCTTCCCAAATAAAAAGGGCAAAAAAATGGTTTTCCGGGGCCATGAAAAAAGTGGACTATAAAGGCACTTACACCTATTGCTATTGTACAAAAAGCAGCCACTTTAAGCATGTTATGCACGAGGCATTGAAAAATGACATCCACATCGAAACCTCCTCTGCCTTTGATATCAATATTGTAGAGAAACTTTACGTGGAAGGAAAAATCACCAAACAAACCTATATCATTTGCAACGGGTTTAAGCGCGAAGCATATATCGATAACATTGCCCGAATCATCAACAACGGATTCGAAAACGTAATCCCGGTCATTGATAACATCAGCGAGTTGGATCAACTGGAAGAAAAAGTTCATAAAACGGTAAATGTAGGAATCCGCATTGCCTCTGAAGAAGAACCTAAATTTGAATTTTATACTTCCAGGTTGGGCATTGGTTACAAAGACATCGTTCCCTTTTACAGGAAACGAATAAAGGACAACCCAAAATTCCGGCTAAAAATGCTGCATTTTTTCATCAATACCGGCATTAAGGACAATTCCTACTACTGGAGCGAATTGATAAAATGTTTGAATGTTTACGGGGAACTTAAAAAAGCAAGCAAGGATCTCGATTCCCTGAACATCGGAGGTGGCTTCCCTGTGAAGAACTCACTTTCCTTCGATTATGATTATGCCTACATGGTGGAAGAAATCGTAACCCAAACAAAAATATTCTGCGAAACCAATGATCTTCCAGAACCGCATCTTTTTTCAGAATTTGGCTCCTTTACAGTAGGCGAAAGCGGTGCTATGATCTATTCGGTACTGGGCCAAAAAAAGCAAAACGATCGCGAGCTTTGGAACATGATTGACAGCTCGTTTATGACTACATTGCCAGACTCCTGGGCAATTAACAAGCGCTTTATCCTCTTGCCCCTGAATCTCTGGCAAAACAACTACGAGAGAGTCTTCTTGGGAGGTCTAACATGCGACAGCGACGATTACTACAATTCCGAGCAGCATGCCAACGCCATATACCTCCCGAAAGCAGCTGAAAATGAAACTTTGTACATTGGCTTCTTCCATACAGGTGCTTACCAGGAAACGCTCGGGGGATACGGTGGATTGCAGCATTGCCTGATTCCTGCCCCCAAACACGTTATTCTGGACAGAAACCAAACCGGAAAATTAACGATACAATTGTTCCAGGATGAACAAACACCAGAAGACATGCTTCCTATTCTGGGATATAACACATAATTATGGAAACTAAGGGACAGGAAAATATCATTGAACTGCGTAATTTAAGGCTAAAGGACTACCAGGATCTGAAAGAAGCTATGAGCACAGCCTATGCAGGCATTCCTGAGCCGGTATGGGAAAAAAATCATATCCGGGATCTGCTGGAAATTTTTCCGGAAGGCCAAATTTGTGTAGTCGTAAACGACAAAGTGGTGGGGTTTGCACTGGCCCTCATTGTCGATTATGAAGAATATGGCGACAAGCACACTTATGCGGAAATTACAGAAAATGAAACTTTCAACACCAATGATTCCAACGGTGATGTGCTCTATGGAATCGACTTGTTTGTTCATCCCGAATATCGGGAGATGCGATTGGGTCGAAGGCTGTATGATGCACGCAAAGAACTGTGTGAAAACCTCAACCTGCGCGCCATAATTGCTGGAGGACGCATCCCTTTGTATGCCGATTATGCGCATGAATTAACACCCAAACAATACATCGAGAAAGTAAAACTGAAAGAAATTATCGATCCTATTCTTACTTTCCAACTCAGTAATGACTTTCATGTGAAAAAAATCCTCAAAGGCTATCTCCCCACCGATATCGAATCAAAGGAGTATGCCACCTTAATTGAATGGAACAATATTTATTACGATGAAAGTGAAAAACTGATCAACCGTAAAAAGTCTGTGGTGCGCATTGGACTTATCCAGTGGCAAATGCGAAATGTTTCATCAGAACAGGAGTTGATCAACCAGGTAGAATTCTTTGTAAATTCGGTAAGCAACTACCAAAGCGACTTTATCCTTTTTCCGGAGTTTTTTAACGCTCCCCTGATGGAAAAATACAACCACCTGGATGAGAACGAAGCCATGCGAATGCTGGCCCATCACACCAACTACTTCAGGGATAAATTTATTGAATTTGCCATCGCTTACAACGTAAATATCATCACCGGAACCATGCCGATTGTTGAAGATGAAAAGCTCTACAACATCAGCTATCTCTGCCGCAGGGATGGCAGCTGGGAATGGTTTAAGAAAATTCATATTACTGCCAACGAAGTCTCCAGTTGGGGAGTAACAGCCGGAGAAGAACTAAAGGCATTCGATACCGATTGCGGGAAAATAGGGATACTTATTTGCTATGATGTTGAATTTCCCGAGCTTTCAAGGTTGTATGCCGAACAAGGCGTACAGATGATCTTTGTCCCTTTCCTTACCGATACGCAAAACGGCTATTTCCGCGTGCGGAACTGCGCCCAGGCCAGGGCCATTGAAAATGAATGCTACGTGGCCATTGCCGGTTCTGTAGGAAACCTGCCAAGGGTGGCCAATATGGATATCCAGTATGCCCAGTCGGCTGTTTTTTCACCGGCCGATTTCTCATTCCCTATTTCCGGGGTGGTTTCCGAGGCAACACCCAATACAGAAATGACGCTAATGGTTGATGTGAATCTGGATCTTCTCAAAGAATTGCATACTACCGGTAGTGTCAACAACCTGAAAGACAGGCGCAAAGATTTGTACCGGAAAATTGAATCGGAAATTGCATCCTCTAAAAAAGAATCATCATGAATTTTGCAGGAATAGATGATAAATACGCTCATGAAGCAGAGGCAAAGATTGTACTCCTGCCCGTGCCCTACGATGGCACGAGCACCTGGATAAAAGGTGCGAATAAAGGGCCAAAGGCTTTCCTGGAGGCAGCTGAAAACATGGAGCTGTATGACATCGAAACCGATAGCGAAGTGTACAAAGAGGGCATCTTCCTGGCTCCGTTTATCCGGGAGAATCGTTCCCCCGAAAGCATGGTGGCCGAAGTCCACAAGGCCGTTTCGTACCACCTGGGAAACAGGAAATTTGTGAGCCTTTTTGGCGGGGAGCATTCGGTAAGCATCGGAAGCATCCGTGCCTACAAGCAGCATTTTCCGGATTTAACAGTACTTCAACTGGATGCACATGCCGATTTGCGTCCCGAATATGAAGGTTCTGCCAACAATCATGCCTGTGCCCTGTTCGAAGCTTCCAAAACCACCAATCTTTTACAGGTAGGCATCCGAAGTATGGATGCGCAAGAAAAGCAACACATGGACGATAAAAAGGTGTATTTTGCCAATGATATTTGGGATAAGGACGAGTGGATGCAACAATCCATTGATCAGATGGGAAAAGAAGTTTACATCACTATTGATTTGGACGCCTTTGATCCTTCCATTTTGCCGGCAACCGGAACTCCGGAGCCGGGCGGACTGGAATGGTACCCCACCTTAAAATACCTGAAGATGGTAGCTCAACAACGCAAGATAGTAGGCTTTGATATGATGGAGCTTTGCCCCAATGAAGCGTCCAAAGCTTCTGATTTTATGGCTGCCAAGCTCTATTATAAGTTGCTCAGTTATATTGCCAGCTACAATGAAAGACCTTTTACCTTTTAATAATCCCATAAAAATGCAAAGAAACAGTATATCACAATTCATCAACCGGCATTTCAGCCATTTCAATGCGGCTGCGTTGAAAGAGGCCGCTATTGGGTATGAACAATTCATCAATGATGACGGGAAAATGATGGTAACCCTGGCCGGGGCTATTAGCACTGCCGAAATGGGGAAGAGCCTGGCAGAGATGATCCGTGCCGACAAAGTACACATCATCTCCTGCACCGGAGCCAACCTGGAAGAAGACATCATGAATCTGGTGGCACACAAGCACTACGAACGGGTGCCCCAATACCGCGATTTGACACCACAGCAGGAACGCGATCTGCTGGATCGCGGACTGAACCGCGTAACCGACACATGCATCCCGGAAGAAGAGGCTTTTCGAAGAATTCAAAAACCCATATTTGATATTTGGCAGGAGGCCCAAAAATCAAAAAAACGCTTCTTCCCGCATGAATACATGTACCAGCTTATTCGCTCGGGAAAGCTGGAGCAATTCTACCAAATTGACCCAAAAGACAGCTGGATGGTGGCCGCAGCCGAAAAAAACATTCCCATTGTTGTTCCCGGGTGGGAAGACAGCACCATGGGCAATATTTTTGCTTCCTACTGTATTAAAAAAGAACTGGAGCCAAACATCATGAAGTCGGGGATTGAATATATGATGTGGCTGGCCGAATGGTATACCAACAATTCCACAGGAAAAGGCGTGGGTTTCTTCCAGATTGGCGGCGGCATTGCCGGAGATTTTCCGATTTGTGTCGTTCCCATGCTGTACCAGGACCTGGAAATGGAAAATATTCCCTTCTGG
>CAYVSF010000001.1:11175-30924 GCA_964453775.1 uncultured Bacteroidales bacterium | reverse complement strand
AAGGCATCAAGGAGCGGCTTCTGGGAGCTATTATTATGATTTTAGGAGTACTCTTTATTAGTTTGCTCAACTAAAAACTCTATACTGGCACTGAATAAAAAACAAATCTTAAACGAAATTCTAATCGAATTGTCATATCTTTTGGTAGTGGATCTTTCAAAAAATTACCCATCCGCTTAAAATATTTAAATGCTTTTGTAACTTGCATATTATCAAAGAGAAAATGAATACAAACCCTAAAAAATATACCTATGAAAAAAATGCTATCTTTCTTTTTACTAGCACTTCTGCCCTTGTTTTTAGAGGCACAGGACAGACTTACAGGTGAAAATTTCGCTACACGCTCGGAAGTTATTGCTGAGCATGGAATGGCCTGTACAAGTCAACCGCTCGCCACACAAGTTGCCCTGGACATTCTAAAGGAAGGGGGTTCAGCCATTGATGCAGCCATTGCTGCAAATGCAACCCTCGGTTTAATGGAACCAACCGGCAATGGAATGGGCGGGGACCTTTTTGCTATTGTTTGGGATGCAGAAGAAGAAAAATTATATGGACTCAACGCATCAGGAAGATCTCCAAAGTCATTAACCCTGGATTATTTTAAGGAAAATGGCTACGATCGCATACCTGCTTTAGGACCATTGCCGGTTTCCGTTCCCGGATGTGTCGATGGTTGGTTTGAATTGCATGGTAAGTTTGGAAAACTGGCCATGGAAGACATTCTTGATCCTGCAATAACTTATGCAAGAGAAGGATTTCCGGTATCGGAACTAATTGCCTATTACTGGCAAAGAAATGCATACATTCTTAAAGATTTCCCGGGATTTGCGGAAATTTTCATGCCCAATGGAAAGGCCCCTGAGAAAGGAGACATTTTTAAAAACCCGTACCTGGCAAATACACTGGAAACTATTGCTCAAGAAGGCAGGGATGCCTTTTATAAAGGAGATATCGCGAAAGCCATTGATAAATACATGAAAGAAAATGGCGGCTTTTTAAGTTACGAGGACCTGGCCAGTCATAAATCGGAATGGGTAGAACCCATCTCTGCCAATTATCGTGGATTTGATGTTTGGGAACTGCCTCCCAACGGACAGGGAACAGCTGCATTGCAAATTTTAAATATTTTGGAAGGATATAACATTGCAGACATGGGATTTGGAAGCAAGGAGTACATCCATACCTTTGTAGAAGCCAAAAAGCTGGCATTTGAAGATCGTGCTAAATATTATGCAGACCCCGCTTTCAGCGATCTACCAATTGATGAGTTGATTTCAAAACCTTATGCAAATGAACGCAGGGAACTTATCAACCCCAATCGTGCTGCAAGAAGCTACCCAGCGGGAGAACTGGAACAGGGCAATACAATCTATTTAACCGTAGCCGATAGAGCCGGCAACATGATATCCCTGATCCAAAGTAATTATCGGGGTATGGGATCAGGAATGACACCGGGAAAGCTTGGCTTTGTTTTACAAGACAGAGGTGAATTGTTTAGCCTGGAAGAGGGACACAACAACTGCTACGAACCAGGGAAACGACCTTTCCATACTATCATTCCAGCTTTTGTAACAAAAGATGGTAAGCCATTTATGAGTTTTGGCGTAATGGGTGGATCCATGCAACCACAGGGACATGCCCAAATTATCGTAAACATGGTCGACTTCGGCATGAACCTGCAGGAAGCAGGAGATGCCCCAAGAATCAGGCATTCGGGAAGCTCCCAGCCAACAGGCGGAAAAATGAAAAACGGTGGTACAGTGCACCTGGAATCCGGCATCGATTATGAAGTTATCCGTGACCTAATGAGAATGGGACATCGCATCGATTTTAGCGTTGGAGGTTATGGCGGTTACCAGGCCATTCAATATGATGCTACACGAGGTATCTATTTTGGAGCATCGGAATCGAGAAAAGATGGACAGGCTTCAGGATATTAAATTCAAGCTATTGAATTCCGGGAAAGGGTTGCATTTGGATGCAGCCCTTTTCTTGTAAAACCTTCGAAACAAAACCACAAGTGAACTTGTACCATTAGAAAAAGAAAAAAAATGAATGTAATCGTATTTGGAGCAACCGGCTTGGTTGGAAAGGAACTGGTTAAAGCACTAGAGAAGAGGAAAGAAATCGACACCATTACACTGGTATCCAGAAGAAAATCAGGCATACCGGGTAAAAAGATTCGGGAAATTCTATATGATGATACCGAAGAATTGTCCAAATTTAAACCAAAAAAAGCTGATCTTGCTTTTTGTACGGTAGGAAGTACCTTAAAAAAAGCCGGAAGCGTACAAAACTTTTACGAGATTGATCACGATCTGTGCATCACCTTTGCCCAAATTGCCCATAAATCGGATGTTCAAAGTTTTGTGTATGTGAGTTCCGTTGGTGCCAACTCCGAGAAAAGGAACTATTATTTGAGGACAAAGGGCAAAACAGAAGAAGATCTGAAAACAATTTTCGGTGAACAGCTTAAAATTGTTCGTCCATCAATTCTATTGGGAGAACGAGAAGAATTTCGCCTGGGAGAAGCCTTTGGGAAAATTATGATGCAACTTATTTCTCCCATGCTTTGGGGACAATCGAAGAAATACAAAGCCGTTCATGCCAAAGAAGTAGCCAAAGCTATGGTAGAGATTGCCCTTTCAAAACCAAAAAAAACTATCTTTGCTTCTCATGAACTTATTGAACTGGCAAAAGACAAAAAGAATGATAAAGCCTAAAAATTTTCTAGACTATTTTTACAAGAGACAAAGTGACAGGAGCTATGATAACCGCCCTATAGAAACAGAAAAACTTGACAGGATTTTGGAAGCAGCCAGGCTTGCACCATCCGCCAGCAATGCACAACCCTGGAAATTTATCGTGGTGAATGAACCAGCCTTAAAAAACAAAATTGCCGACTGCACCGCAAGCCGCACGCTGGGTATTAACCATTTTACCAAACAAGCACCGATCCACATTGTAATTGTTGAAGAAAAAGCCAATTTCAATTCCAATGCCGGAAGTTTAATTAAAAAGAAGCATTTTCCATTCATTGATATAGGAATCGCCGCAGAACACATTTGTCTGCAAGCCACTGTCGAGGGTCTGGGCTCTTGTATGATAGGATGGTTTGATGAAAGCAGGGTGAAAAAACTCCTTAATATCCCCCGAAAAAAACGCGTGCCACTCATTATTACTTTAGGATATCCCGATAAAGAGACACGGGAAAAAAGAAGGAAAAGCAAAGATGAAATTATTTCTTATAATAGGTATAGCAGTTCTAATTAAGAAAGGGTTTGTAAAGCCTTAACAGTTTTTGCGATTCCTTTTCCCAGCAAAGATCTTCTGATGCCTTAAAAGTATTTTTCTTCCATTTCTGATATCGCTTCCCGAGAGAAAAAATTTCTTCAATTTTTCTTGCCAGACTTTGAGGATCCTTATGATCATAAACGGTACCAATTTGATACTCATTTACTATTTTCTGCATTTCGGGAAATGGCGATACAATTACCGGCACATGAGCCTGAATATAATCAAAAAGTTTATTGGGTAAGGCATAATAATAGTTCAACCCAATATTTTCTTCCAGGGCTATTCCAAGGTCGGCCTTAATGGTTTCATATTTGAGCTTTTGAAAAGGAATCCTTCCTAAAAAAGAGACTTTCTGTTCTAAATTTAAATCGTTGACACGCTTTATCAATTCCGCTTCGATATCCCCGCTCCCAATAATCTTGAGGTGATACTGATCGCCCAGATGGTGCATAGCATCAATCACATGTTCCAATCCACGACCTAAATTTAAAGAACCCTGGTAAAGAATTGTTCTTGTAGTTGAATTGCCTTTACGAATGCTTTTTAAGTCAAGATAAGCCGGGGTATTCCTTATTACTTTCATTTCCACACCATACTTCTTTTTGTAAGCCTCTGCAATAGGCGCAGAAACTGTATAGGCATATTTGATTCGCGGAAGTATCATTTTTTCAAGCAAAAGCCAAATCGATCTTTTCAATTTACGATTTACCAATTCCGGAACTTCCGTAAAATACTCGTGGCTATCATAAAAAAGCTTCTTCCTTGTTAATCCTGCCACCAAAAAATTGGACAATAAAGTATCAAGGTCGTTCGCCACCAAAATATGGGCTCCGGAAAATAACAAATAAAAAAACAAACGAAAGTTATACTCTGCATAAAACAGCATTCCCTTATTAAAAAGGAGCTTAAATCTTACAGTTTGATAGGGTCGCTTCGACAATTCGGGACTTTTCGCCAACTTTCTTCCGATAAGCTTAACTTGTGCTCCCTCGGCAGATAAGGTAGAAGCAATTTTGTGCACGCGATTATCGGTCACCAAATCATTCGTTACTGTCAGAATAATCTTTTTCAAACCTCTTTCGTTTTAAGCCTTCAAATTTATGCGAATTAAGTAAACCTGTCTATCTTTGTTAAGCGAAAATATAACATTATGCTTAAAATTCTTGAAAACTTTTCATTAAATAATTACAATACTTTCCATATAGAAGCAAAAACGAATTATTTCTGTGCTCCGGAAAAGCTCTCACAACTTAAGTCATTGCTCAAAGGCAATTTCAAGAAATACACGCACCACATGATCCTTGGCGGAGGAAGCAATGTGCTGTTTACTTCTGATTACAAAGGACTTATTGTCCATCCTTTTTTACAAGGGAAAGAACAAATAGATGAAGACAGGGAAAATGTTTGGGTTAAAGTAGCAGCAGGAGAAGACTGGGATGAATTTGTAGGATGGTCAGTGCAACAAGGATGGTATGGCCTTGAGAACCTCTCTTTAATTCCCGGAAATGCAGGAGCTTCTCCCATACAAAACATTGGTGCTTACGGAAGAGAAGTGAAAGACACCATCTTATGGGTAGAATACATGAATAAAAACACAGGAAATCTGGAAATATTAAAAAACAAAGACTGTGCATTTGGATATCGGAATAGCATCTTTAAAAAGAAAGCAGATAAAGACTTCATTATCACTGCAGTTGTATTTAAACTTTCAAAACATCCGGTGCTCCATTTGGAATACGGAGGGCTAAAAGAAAAGCTTGAGGGGTACAATAAGCTAAGCAATAAGAATGTTAGAGAGGCAGTTATCGAAATTCGTGAATCCAAGCTTCCCGATCCGGAGGAGTTTGGAAATGCTGGAAGTTTTTTTAAAAATCCTGTAGTAAACAATTCAAAGTTTATGCAGCTACAGCAAGATTACCAGGACATCCCACACTATAAGCTGGATAATGGGAAGATTAAGATCCCGGCAGCATGGCTCATTGACAGTCTGGGCTGGAAAGGATACAAGAAAGGTGCAGCCGGTGTGCATAAAAATCAGGCCCTGGTGCTTATTAATTATGGAGGAGCCACCGGCAACGAAATATTAAGCCTGGCCAGGGAGATTCAGGAATCAGTGAAAGAAAAATACCAACTGGAAATGGAAATGGAAGTCAATATTGTTTAAGCTACTTGCCACCGGCTTACTTCATAATTCTTTCCCTATTCAAAGCTCTCTGATATTTTCTGGCATTCTGATTATGCTGGTATAAATTCTTAGCAAAAACATGGTAACCCGAAAAATCATCTTTTGCACAGAAATAAAGGTACTGATGATTTTCATAGTTTAATACGGCATCAATAGCCGAAATGGAGGGAATTGAAATAGGTCCGGGAGGCAAGCCATAATGCAAATAAGTATTATAAGGCGATTCAATTTCCAAATGTTTCTTTAGCACACGTTTGATTGTAAAATCGCCCAGTGCATATTTAATCGTTGGATCGGCCTGCAAACGATATCTTTTATGCAAACGATTTATATAAACACCTGCTATTCTGGGCATTTCATCTGAGTAATAGGTCTCCTCATCTACTATGGAGGCCAGGGTTATCACCTCCAGCGGATCGAGTCCAACAGACTTCGCTTTTTGCCTGCGATCTTCGTTCCAAAATCTTTGATATTCCCGATGCATCCGATGAATAAAACCATAGGCACTTGTATTCCACCAAAACTCATAAGTGTTCGGAATAAACAATGCAGGAAAAGTTTCTTTGGTAAATCCAAGAGAATCCATGAGCTTTTCATCCGTCATAGCGGCTACTAATGCAGTGCTATCAGTTTCGATTTGTTTACTTATTCTTCCAGCTAATTGAGGCAAGCTTCTGATGTTATGAAAAACAACATCCACAGGATCCTGCAAACCGGACCGTAGCTTGTTTATAATCTCATTGTTATTCATTCCCTTATTTAAAATATAACGCCCGGGATGAATGTGTGCAGGATAATTTTTCTGCTCAGCCACCCAAAAGAAACTCCTTTGGTCAAGTAAAACTGTATCACTCTGTAGTTTTTCTTTTATATCCTCCCAGGTTGAATTCGTTGGTATATAAAGGCTTACACTACCACTCCGGGAGATAGAAACATTAGCTTTATAAATTCTCCTGTAATAATGCAGAGAAATAATTAATCCGGCAACTAAGATGATTATTATTGCTGATATTAAAATTTTCCTGTACTTTTGGTTCGTTGAAGCAATCATTAATTTAATATTTTTATTTTCAGGGAGAACAAAAATAAGGTATATTTGTCTTTTCCTATAGATAATTTTGTAAATTATAAACAATTTTGAGTTGCTGGTCAATCTTTTGAATCACTTAATAAGGATTTTCGTAAATAAAATTGTATTTTAGATCAGCAAAAGCATAAAAAAACCGTAAATCATTGCAAAATATTCTGGATATATGAAAGATCTTATTATCAAGGAGACGGAAAAAACTCCCTCAGTTTCGCTAAGTACCAAAGGTATTTTAAAAATTGAAGGACGTTCCATTCCTGAAGATGCCGCGAAATTCTTTAAACCTATTTTAGAATGGACAAAGGATTTTAAAGCAGAAAATATCCGGGTTGATATCAAACTGGAATATTTTAATACAAGCTCCTCCAAATTTATCCTGGAGATGCTGCGAATAATCGAAAAGAACCCTGTCCAGAAGGATGTTATTGTAAACTGGTTTTACGAGGAAGGTGATTTAGATGTACTGGAATCAGGTCAATATTTTGAATCAATTATTGGTTTGCCATTCAAGTATATCGAATACGAAGAATTATAAAGTTATAATACATTCTGCATCACTGTATTTCAACCGATTAAATTACCATCATTACCCTAACACCCCTTGATTATTTCGGCAGATTAGATATCGAATTGATATGACAAAAAACAAAAAGAAAATACTTGTTGTTGATGATTCCGCTACCAATAACATTCTACTGCAAAGCATTCTGGAAGAAGAAGGGTACTTTGTGAATGTTGCATTTGATGGTAAAGAAGCATTTCAATTTCTTAAGACACGAAAACCCGATTTAATTTTACTGGATATCATGATGCCTGAGATTGACGGACTTTCTATTTTAAGAGAAATAAAGAAAAAGAATACAGAGATTCCGGTTATCATGGTTACTGCCAAGGACGATCTTCAAAGTCAGGATGAAGCAAAATCGGCCGGAGCCCTGGATTATATACAGAAACCAATTAACGTTGATTTGGTTATTGACAAAGTAAAACAACTTTTTAGTAACTAACTTTTCTCTAAACAGTTTTAAGATAATTGGGCAACCAAAAAGCCCTTTTTGATGTTGTAGATTGTAAGCTGGAACTCAACTGAACTATTTTGCTATAGAAGTAGAATTTTTTCAGATTATCTTGTTTTACTAAAACCAATATTTATGAAGGCATTTACAGATTATCTATTTATACTGGACTGGAACCTTATCATCTTAGATGTCAAATTTCCAATTAACGAAAATATACTTGATCTTTCTCCGATTGAAATAAGAGACACTAAAATTACGAATTGTAATCTTGGCCCGGAGTTTAATACGAAAATAACCAAGGCGCTTGATCTAATTGAGAAAACAGGACAAACCCAGGAATTTCTTTTCGAATTAAACCTAAAAGAATATTACCAACTAAAATGTAGAATTACTTCGCAAAGCCAGGAAAAAGAAAAAGAACATCCCCTTGTACTTGTTATACAGGACAACACTTCCCATGCAGAACTGGAGAAACAATTCAGAGAGATCAATGAGCGAAAAGAAGAAGTGGAAAAAGAAATCGGTTTTTTTATCAAGCAAGGTGATATTGTGACGAAACAAAGGGCTAAAATCCAGCAGGAAAGAGACGAGCTGGCCACCGAAAAATCAGAAATGATAAAACAAAAGGAGTTGATGGAAGAGGAGCTGGATTTCATTATGAAGCAAGGCGATAAGATCGCAGAGCAGAAGGCAAAAATCATCAAACAGCACAAAGTTGTAAAAAAACAAAAGCAAAAAATTGAGGATTCTATTTTTTATGCCAAACGCATTCAATCTGCGGTACTCCCTCCTAACCGTTTTATTCAGCACTTGCTGGTCGATCACTTTATCTTCTATAAACCCCGGGACATTGTAAGCGGCGATTTTTACTGGATAAAACAAATTGATGACAGAATTCTTATAGCAGCGGCAGATTGTACGGGACATGGAGTACCGGGTGCCCTCATGAGCATGCTTGGTATAACTTTCCTGAATGAGATCGTCAATAAGAATCCTCAACTCCATGCGAATGAAGTATTGAATGAGTTACGTATGCACGTTATAAGTTCCCTGCGACAAACCGGCGGGCGTGGTGAGAGCAGAGACGGCATGGATATGGCCTTATGTATCATCGATAATAAGAAAAGAACAATGGAATACGCAGGCGCTAACAATCCGCTTTATCTCCTGCGTAATAAGGAACTGGAAGCGGTAAAAGCCGACCGGATGCCCATTGGAATCCACAGGAAAGCAAAAGAATCCTTCAAGAATAATGTCATCGATTTGAAAAATGATGATATTGTCTACATATTTTCCGATGGGTTTGTCGACCAATTTGGAGGAGAGCACGGACATAAATATATGGCCGGCAATTTTAAAAAATTACTGCTCTCTATTCAGGAAAAAACCATGAAAGATCAGAAAGAAATTCTGGAACAAAGCTTTAACGAATGGAAAGGGAACCACAAACAGCTGGATGATATCCTGGTCATTGGCTTTAAAGTTTCCTTTGAAAAATCATTCTCAAAATCGCCCAAACAATACTCCTGGGAAGGAAAGACTGTGCTGGTTGCAGAAGATGATCGGAGCAACTTCCTTTTACTCCAAAAAATCCTTTCCAAGAGCGGCTTAAACATTCTACATGCAGAGGACGGAAAAGAAGCCGTAAATATGGTAAAAGAGCACGAAGAGATAGATTTAATATTAATGGACATTCGAATGCCACGAATGGACGGTATTGAAGCCACACAAAACATCAAGCAGTTGCGAAGCGACCTGCCTGTAATTGTGCAAACGGCTTATACCATGTCATCGGAAAAAGAAAAGAGTTTTAAGGCCGGATGTGATGACTATGTATCCAAACCGATTAACATGAAGGAGCTTTTCTCTACCATTTCAAAGTATATCGAATCGGACTATTAATTGCTATTTCAAATTAGATAGGGCTTTATCAATTCTGGAAATAGCTTCTTTCAGCTCATCATCGGATGCTGCATAAGACAACCTAAAATAGCCGGGCGAACCAAAAGCATCCCCGGGAACCGTTGCTACATGTCCCTTTTCCAACAAGTACATACATAAATCCTGCGCGTTCTCTATCATCCCATCTTTATGTTTCTTTCCAAAAAAAGAATCAATTTTCGGAAACATATAGAATGCGCCACCCGGTTTGTTGATTTTCATCCCTTCTATCTTGCTCAACAATTTAATCACCAAGTCTCTCCTACGTTGAAAAGCTTTTTTCATCTCAAAAATCGATTCCATCCCACCGTTTAATGCTGCCAAAGCTGCACGCTGAGAAACAGCAGTAGAACCGGAGGTTGTCTGTCCCTGCAATTTACTAGAAGCTTTAGCAATCCATTCTGGTGCAGCGATATAGCCAATTCTCCAACCGGTCATGGCATATCCTTTCGAAACTCCATTTATAACAATCACCCGCTCCTTTATATTCTCAAACTGTGCAATACTTTCATGCTTACCTGTGAAATTAATATGCTCATAGATTTCATCAGAAAGGATATAAATTTCCTGATCCAGGGAAGCAAAAAAATCGGCCAGTGCTTTTAGTTCCTCCCGGGTATAAATACTTCCCGTTGGATTGGATGGTGAACAAAGAAAAACAGCCTTTGTCTTCGGGCTTATCACTTCTTTTAATTGTTCAGGAGTAACTTTAAAATCACTTTCAATGCTCGTGGGAACAATTACATTTTTCCCTTCTGCCAGTTTTACCATCTCAACATAGCTTACCCAATAAGGAGCTGGAACAATAACCTCTTCTCCTTTTTCAACAATGACCTGCAATATATTGGATAATGAATGCTTTGCTCCGCTTGATACAACAATTTGTTCTGTGGTATAATCAAGATTATTCTCTCGTTTGAATTTCTCGACAATAGCTCTTCTCAAATCGGTATAACCAGGGACCGGTGTATAGTGTGTATAGTTCTCTTTTATGGCTTGAATGGCTGCTTCCTTAATATATTCCGGGGTGTCAAAATCAGGCTCACCAACACTTAAATTAATAACATCATGTCCTTTTTCCTGGAGTTCACGACTTTTCTGACTCATCGCCAGGGTTTGTGATACAGCTAACTGTGCAATTCTTGAAGATACATTCGACATATACTAAGGAATTATGTATTTTTACTACTAATTAAACGCTCAATTTATTAAATTTGATCAATGAAAGGCAAATATAAAATAAATTGCAAGGTTTTTATGTGTTATATAACAACAGTTAAGCTTTACTAACCCACAAACCAATGACAGAATTATTTGAGATACTGAAATATATACTCCCTGCACTAATTGTTTTTTTTACCAGCTATTACCTTTTGAGGAGTCAGCTAAAACACCAGGAAAAAATAAAAAGCAAGGAAATTTCCCTCAGGCAACAACAAGTAGTTACACCATTAAAACTACAAGCTTATGAACGCCTGTCACTTTTCCTGGAAAGAATTTCTCCGGAATCGCTTATCATGCGGCTCAACAGGGAAAACAAATCGGCCAGGCAGTTCCAGGCCGACTTACTGAATACCATAAGATCCGAATACAGTCATAATGTTTCCCAGCAAATATACGTATCCGGTGCATGTTGGGAAATTATAAGGAGTGCTAAAGAGAACACAATTAAACTCATTAATAAAACTGCGGACAGTCTGCCCAAAGGAGCTAATGCACAGGCATTTAGTACAGTGTTCTTAACAACTGTAATGGAGCAACCCAGTACGCCTTCCAAAATAGCACTGGATTACCTGAAGAAAGAAGTCCAACAATATTTTTAGCGGGGATATAAATAATAGATAAAACCTGTTGACAACATCCACGATCTGGTAGTTGGGTTATTGACCTCATAAGTGAAGCGTGTAACCTTTTCCAAATTATAGCGGTATTCCCCATCGTAATTATCCAAAGGAGCAAATCCATATTGAAATGACAACTGCAGGTAAATATCAAGGTGGCTATTGAACCTTCCCTGAACACCAGCCATTGCCGCTGCTCCATAATCGATTCTATTCAGCTTGGGCAGGATGTCTTCATCCAAATCTTCAGGGCTGCTAAGGTCATTAAACTCTCCTGAAGTTTTGGCCTGCAGCAGATAAGAAATGTAGGGTCCCAAAGCCACATAGAGCTCCGGATCGGATGAAAAAGTTGCTTTGCCAAATAACGGAAGATTAACATAGTCAAGACTGGTTACCAGCTCATGCCCCTCGAAACGAGCACCTTTGCTTAAAAACCCAAGTTGTAGCTGTAGCGAAAAACGCTCATGAAAATAATAATTACCATACAGGTTTAATGCAGGCATGAACCGCTTGTCCTGCGTGTCAATCATTTCATCGCCCTTAATAGTAGAAAAAAGCAGTCCTCCATCAATACCAAAGGTGGGAGATTTGTAAACATTTTGTGCATCGATTTTACCGGAAGCAATACTTAGCACACAAATTAACAGCCAACCAGGCAACTGCTTCATCATTGATTTACTCTTTATTAATCTAAATTACAAAAAAAAAGAAAGGGATCCATATTTGCCTGAAAATAATGCAGCCCAGGAGTCCCTTTCTCAAAATTTTGCTATAATTTATCTTACTTAATCAGATTGATAGAGCGCTTTACAAATTTTGTGAGCTCTTCTCCTTTTAACATATTATTTGACAGGAGAGCCAAATCGACCAGTTGCTTCACCAAAGGTGTTTTTTTGGCAAAACCCTCCAGTATCTTCTGCTTATCAGCATTGAGCTTTTCAATCTGTTTATTCAGTTCTTCCAACTTATCTTTCTCTGGCTGGCTGACTTCTTCCTCTTTTTTCTCGCCTTTCTCTTTCTCCAGCTTTGCTCGTTCATCTTCCAAAGGTTTGATTTTATCAACCATCTCCTTCATCTTTTCTCCCAGTTTCTTTTCTTTTTCAGTCTTCACTTTTTCTATCAGGGGATGATTTGTATTAACTACCAGATTAAAGCTATCTGGCATATCGCCATAAAAACCCATCTGACCACCACTTAGGGCTGCCATGTCTTTCATCCTGCGCATAAATTCCCCCTGGGTAATCATCAAAGGCTGTGCTTCTTTACCCAGTGATTCAAAATTCACGGCAAAATGACCTTCTTCCGGTAATTGCGATTGAAAGACATGACTCAGCTGGTTCTTCTCTTCGGCAGATAAACTTGCATCTTCCGTATCCTCTTTCGGAATGAGTTTTTCAACTATATCTGCATCAACCCTGGCAAAACGGGTTTTCTCCAACTTCTGTTCCAAATGATTAATGAAATGAACATCCAGCTCGCCATCCATTTGCAGCACATCATACCCTTTTGCCTTCGCATCCTCAATAAAGGTAAACTGCTTTTCCCTGTCTGTGGTATAAAGATAAACAACCGAATCATTTTTATCTTTTTGGTTCGATTCTACCAGCTCTTTGTATTCATCTATCGTGAAATATTTGCCATCTGTATTTTTAAGCAATGTATACTTCGAGGCTCGTTCATAAAACTTCTCATCAGTAAGCATTCCATATTCGATGAATACTTTCAGATCGTCCCATTTTGCTTCAAATTCGCTACGGTTTGACTTGAAAATTTCTTCCAGCCTATCTGCAACCTTTTTTGTGATGTGATTCGAGATTTTCTTCACATTTGCATCACTCTGCAAATAACTCCTGGATACATTCAAAGGAATATCCGGGCTATCCAACACCCCATGAAGCAGCGTTAAAAACTCAGGCACAATTCCTTCCACTGAATCAGTTACAAAAACCTGACGTGCATAGAGTTGAATACGGTTTTTCTGTATCTCAATATTCTTCTTAATTTTTGGAAAATACAGAATGCCTGTAAGGTTAAAGGGGAAATCAACATTCAGGTGTATATGAAACAAAGGATCCGGAGAATAGGGATATAATTTCTGATAAAATTCTTTGTAGTCCTCCTCCTTCAAATCTGCAGGTGGCAACGTCCACAATGGGTTTGTATCATTAATAATTTTTACTTTGTCGGTTTCCACCTCTTTTCCATCCTTAAAATCTTTTTCTTTACCAAAAGCGATCTCTACAGGCAAAAATTTGCAATACTTATTCAGCAATTCATCTATTTTCTTCTCATCTGCAAATTCTTTCGATTCGTCATCAATATAAAGAACAATATCAGTCCCACGCTCTTTTTTATCCACTTCTTCCATTTGATACTCGGGACTTCCATCACAACTCCATTTGACCGCTTTTGCATCTTCCTCGTATGATTTGGTAATAATTTCCACTTTCTTTGAAACCATGAAAGAGCTATAAAACCCTAAACCAAATTTACCAATAATGGAAGCTTTATCCTTGAATTTATTGATAAACTCTTCTGCACTACTAAAAGCAATCTGATTGATGTACTTATCCACCTCTTCTTCTGTCATTCCAATTCCGCGGTCACTTACCGTCAGTGTTTTTTTCTTGGGGTCGACTTCAACCTTTATGGTTAAATCTCCAAGCTCCTCGTTATATTCATTCATCGAGGCCAACTTCTTAATCTTCTGGGTAGCATCCACTGCATTTGAAATCAACTCGCGGAGAAAAATTTCATGATCCGAATACAAAAACTTCTTGATAATCGGAAAAATATTCTCTGTAGTAACGCCAATTTTACCTTTTTGCATGATATTATTCTATTATAAGTTAAACTTCTACTTTGCGAGCAAACAAAGCAAAGCTTGTGCCAGCAATAAGAGCCCGTCATTTTGTCATCTTTTAGACACAAAACAACTAATGTGCTGCAAATATTACAGTAAACGATTTTTTGATGCGTAGATAAGAAACAGAAGGATGGCCATTAGCACAACAGAACCTAAAATAATAATAGCATTCCTGATATCAATACGTTTTTTCTCGAACTGCTTTTGACTAATGATCCCCTTTACTGAATTGTGCATACGCAGGCGAACATTTTCGTTCTGTTTGATAAAAGTATATGCTCCTTTATCATAGGCAAGTGAAACCGTTTGCAGATCGTCTTTCTCACCATATATGATAATTTCCGACGAAGGGTATTGTGTCTTTATCATTTCGGTAACAGCAAAGGCATCCTTATACTTGCTATTAGGATGTTCCTGGTTTAAAGAAACAAGAACGATATGGAGATTTTTCTTGCTTCTTTTATGGCCTGAGAAGTCTGCACTGAAATCCTCAAAAGAAGGGTAATGGTTCAAGTCGTAACCGGGCTCCTTTCCGAAAAAATCCAAAATCTTATGAGCAAAATCAAGTTCGCTGTCAATTATGGAGATTAAAATACTTTGAGAGCCAAAACCAAACATAAAAAGAGGTTATAGGTATAAATTTACGCTAAAAGCAAGTGTCTATCAAATAATCCCCCCCTATTTTGACAAACTAATCCATATTAAACCGGCGAATATCCAAATCTTTATAAGTGTTCCAAATACCCCGTTCGAATTTTAATCCATCATAAGAAAAATCGGGCCCGTAGAAGTGCGGGTTTCCTTCAAATCCCGGCTGAAAAGGAGACAGATGATCGTAAACGATCATTTCTCGATTCTCGTCGTATTTTAGTCCCATCACTGCTTTTGCACTATATTCAAAAATCAGGCGGTATTTTATTCCTTCCTGATTTTTAAATACCGGTGCACCAAAAACAAGATTACCATTTTGAAAACGGATAATCTCTACCAACTTTTTACGGGTATAAAAATCATTTAAGTCAGAACCTAAAAGGGTATAATAAACTGCTCCTTTATTCTTATTCACCAATATATTATAGTAGAGTGCACCATACCAATTTTCTTTATCCAACAGCTTATTTTCAGGGGAAGTTATCTCTTTCGAGGCATCTTTAAGTTCATAGGTATTTATTTCTTTTCTTCCCTTTTTGTATTGAACAAACCCAAAGTATTGATGTGTCCCATCATTAAACGGCACATTCCAGGTGTAAACCTTCAATTTTTCATCTGAAGATAACAATACTCCTATATTCTTCACAGAATCGAAGGCATAAGAGAAGCTTTCATTCTTTTTCAAGATTGTTCTTAACTTAATTAACAAACTGTCATTGAACGCCAGGCGCAAGTCATCATCATCAGCTTTATTCATTTGATCAAATAAATGCTGCACTTCCATTTGTTCTTTCAACCAGTCGGACTCCTGAGCTGAAAGACTGAGGCCCATTATGTAAATCAAAGTACTCAATAGCAAATACTTAAAAACACTTTTGCACTGAAAAAGTTGATTGGCTTTAAAATCTCTAAACATATATATATTTAAATTGTTTGTTATTAAAGTTTTTTTCATCTTTGAGCTTTATTTATAAAGCTTATAAACAATATACTCGTATAAATTTTTCAGTTATGTCAGAAACAAAAAGCAGACCAGAAAATATCCTAACAAAAATAAAGGATTTTATCACATTACGCTTAATTATAGGAATTGTTTTAGGTCTTGTTGCCGGATATCTCTACTACCATTTTTGGGGATGTGAAGGCACATGTACCATTACTTCCAGTCCCTGGAGAAGCACTTTAATTGGTGGAATAATGGGCTTTACCCTGGGCATGAAATAATCAAATGGATTGTTCAATAACCATATTCAATCTTTCACAGGCATCTTCAATTTGTGCTTCATCAATAATTAAGGGAGGTGCAATTCGAAACGCCTTATCGTGGAAAAGGAAAAAATCGAGAATAACCCCTGCTTCAACAGCATTTTTCATGATGCGTAGCACCAGATCGGCATCTCCCATTTCAATTGCAAGAAAGAGTCCCTCTCCTCTAATTTCTTTAATCGCCTGATGATTAAGGTATTTCCTAAACAACATTCCCTTTTCAGAAGCCTTTTCAATATAATCCTTATTTAATAATACTTCCAGACTGGCATATGCTGCAGCACAAGAAACCGGGTGCCCTCCAAAAGTGGTTATATGACCAAGAATGGGATTGTTTTTAAATACCGACATGATCTTTTGGGAACTCACAAAGGCACCAATAGGCATTCCTCCTCCCATTGCTTTCGCAATGGTAAAAATATCGGGATAAACCCCGTACTTTTTCATGGCAAATAAGGAGCCCAATCTTCCGAATCCGGTTTGAATCTCATCAAAAATGAGAAGTGTTCCTGTAGCATTGCACCGATCACGTAACCTTTTCAGAAACCCCTCTTTGGGCAATCGAATTCCTGCCTCGGCCTGCACAGGCTCAACCAACACTGCAGCTGTTTTTTCTGTAATAACTTCCTCTATAGGTGAACTATCATTAAAATCCATAAAGCGCACACCTGGAACCAATGGGCGAAAAGCATTTTTGAAATACTCATCGCCAAGCACACTTAAAGCGCCATGGGTACTCCCGTGATATGCATTTTTAAATGCCACTATTTCATACCGTCCGGTATACCGCTTTGCAAGTTTTATAGCACCTTCTATTGCTTCGCTTCCCGAATTAACAAAATAAACCGAATCCAGTGTAGAGGGCAATTGAGAAGTAAGCAAGTCGGCAAACTTCACCTGCGGACTCTGAATGTATTCTCCATAAACCATCAGGTGCATATATCTGTCTAATTGTTCCTGAATAGCCTTTACTACTGAAGGATGCCGATGCCCAACATTGCTCACCGAAACACCGGAAACCAAATCAATATAAGCTTTTCCTTGTGTATCATAAATATAGACTCCTTCTGCTCGTTCAATTTCCAAAAGCATAGGAAAATCAGTTGTCTGAGCTACATGAGCCAGAAACAATTGTCGTTGATTTAGCATAAAAAATGAATTTTAACGACCCATGAGATTGATGTCGTTCATAAACTTTTCCTTATAAGCTTTTCCTATTGGAATAGATTTGTGCCCATCTCGTGTACTCATCATCACTGAGTTGTCTTCTATCCGCTCAATTTTTTTAATATTTACTATATAAGAACGATGCACACGCTTAAAAAGATTTGAGGGTAGTTGATTCTCAATAGACTTCATGGTAAAATGAATGGTAAACTTCTCTTTATAGGTATTTACAATAACATAATTCTCCAAAGCTTCCACCCAAATAATTTCATCATACTTTAGACGTACCAGAGCTGAATTTTTCTTAATAAAAATCTCATCTGAAGCAGCATTCGATTTTGTGGCATGTATATTTCTGGCTTTTGTTACGGCTTTATAAAAACGACTATAAGTAATAGGCTTTAACAGATAATCAGTAACATCATAATCGAAAGCAGACAATGCATACTTTTCTTGTGAGGAGATAATAATTACCTGAGGTAGGTTTTTGAGCGTATTTAAAAAATCAATTCCGTCCATTTCCGGCATTTCTATATCCAGAAATATTAAATCAATATCTGCTTCAACAGTGTCATACCTATTAACTGCCTCAACTGCATTCTCAAAAGAATGCAACAGATCCAAAAAATCTGTTCGCTTCACAAACTCTTCTACTACTCTGCGCGAAAGCGCATCATCATCTATAATTATACAATTCATAATCAGTGCCGTTCGGTTTGCTTTCTTAAAGTAAAAATAAAGAAAGCATTTGAAATTATTACATTAATATACGATTTTTTAGGACTAAATGTTCTTTTTCGTAGATAAAAATTTACTAATCAGGAGGTCAGACTTTTTTACAGTCTTCTGCAACCACTCCAGATGAATTTCTTGCTTTTCTTTATTCGAGAGCTGCCAATTTAGCTTTGAATTCCTTAATCGGGGGGCAAGATGTGAAAGTATGACAGCTGCAGACACAGAAATATTAAAGCTTTCGGTAAACCCTACCATGGGTATTTGTAAATATTCATCTGCCAGATCCAGCATTTCAACAGAAAGTCCATGCTGTTCAGTCCCAAAGAATAGAACAGCTTTTCCCTTTTCCAACTCAAATTCATCCAGCCTTGCACCATCTTTGTGGGGACTGGTGGCAACTATTCGATAGCCTTCTTTTCTCAGCTTATTTATTGTAAGCGCTGTATTGTCAGACTTTTCTGGGTATTTATACAAATTAAGCCATTTAGAAGATCCCAGGGCTATATCAGGATTTACCTCGTAGCTGTTTTTATTTTCAATGATGTGAACATCCTGAATGCCAAAACAATCAGCTGAGCGTAACACGGCACTTGCATTATGTGGCTGGTAAATATCTTCAAGTGCTATGCTAAGATACCGGGTACGCTGATTAAGCACCCTCAATAAAACTTCATCACGTTCCTCACTGATGAATTGTCTTAAAAAAGCTATGAGTTCTTCTTCCAATTATCTATAAATTAATGAATGAAATAAATACACATAGGTATGCAACGATATACCAACAGACAAAAATAAGAATTACCGAAAAAAATACATATAAAAAAGGGGAGTACATTTTTGCACTCCCCCTTTTGAGCTATAAGTATTTCTTTTATTGAACTGAATCAGCTAAATCACTACCAGCTTTAAATTTAACAACGTTCTTAGCTTTAATAGTAATAGGCTTACCAGTTTGTGGGTTACGACCAGTACGAGCATTTCTTTTTGCTACTGAAAATGATCCGAAACCAACTAATGCAACTCTTTCACCTTTTTTAAGTGATTTAGTTGTACTCTTAATGAAAGCGTCCAAAGCTTTTTTTGCGTCAGCTTTTGTCAAATTAGCATCGCTGGCGATTGCATCAATTAATTCTGCTTTGTTCATAGTAAAATAATTTTAGGGTTAGTAATACAATTTTTCGCTTTTACTTACAAATATAGAGGATTTATGCAGTTTCGCAAATGTTCAACCAAAAAAAATGCTGATTTATTGATAAATATGTGATTTTTGTTAATAATTGTCTCTACATTTCCTAAAATCGTAAGATAACTCACAACGTTTGTAGACCTTATTAGGTCTGGGATAAAAGAGAATATTATATTTTCTCAAGATATTTTTGCAAAAAAAAAAATATATACTACTTTTGCCGACGGAGAAATGGCAGAGTGGTCGAATGCGGCGGTCTTGAAAACCGTTGTCCGTTCTGCGGACCGGGGGTTCGAATCCCTCTTTCTCCGCCAAAAGAGTCAAAAGCTGTTCCATACCGGAGCAGCTTTTTTTATACAGAAAAACTAAAACGCTCACAAAGAGGGATGAGAACCGTAGCGCAGGAAAAAGGGTTCGAACGGCGAAGCCCTCACGAGCGACAAAGGAGCGAGTAATCCCTCTTTCTCCGCCAAAAGAGTCAAAAGCTGTTCCATACCGGAGCAGCTTT
>CAYVSF010000001.1:0-11075 GCA_964453775.1 uncultured Bacteroidales bacterium | reverse complement strand
TTTTATACAGAAAATTTGAAACGCTCACAAAGAGGGATGAGAACCGTAGCGCAGGAATGCAAAATTATGAATCGGCAGAAAATTTACAAGAATAACCATCCTCTAAAACCGAAATAAAAACTAACAATAAATGTTTGCTAAGCTCATTATCCTAATGTGTCGTTAGAAACCGATTTTAAACCTTTCTGGCTTTTATTGAATACATATGTGGAATACTATCCTTATACTTAGCAGAAACCCATTTCCCACTTTCAATTTCTATCAGATTGGGAAAACAATTATAAACCTGGTATGGGAATTCATTCAAAAATTCAATTATCAATCCATTTGAAATTAAACTATTTAAAACCTCACTTAAGCTATGGTGCCACTCGATATGCTTAAGATCTTCATAAAAAACCTCTGATTTGTCTGTATAAGATCTTTTAACAAAGCTCTCTATTGGTTTAGTTTTAAAATAACTATTAGCGATCTCCGAATTCTTGTTCAGGGTATAAATAAACGGATGAAACTCTATCATATAGAAAATTCCACCAGGCTTCAGGTAGCGATTGATAATCTTCGCCCAGCTACCGAGATCGCTTAACCAGTTAATAGCCCCATAAGAAGTGTAAATAATATCAAACCTCCTGTTTAAAACGTTTTCAAGGTCGTATATATTTGACCGAAAAAATTTTGCAGGAATATCCAACTTATTTGACAATTCCTTGGCTTTTTGTATCGAAGTATCTGAAATATCAATCCCTACAACTTCAGCTCCCTCTTTGGCAAGAGATAAAGTATCCATCCCAAAATGACATTGTAAATGAAGCAGTTTCTTTCCTTTAACATCACCAAGCTCTTCCATCTCGATTTGATTTAGTGAAGTCTTTCCTTTCTTAAAACTAGCAAGATCGTAAAAGTCAGATTCAGCATGCAGAATTGTCAATTCATTCCAGCTTTGTCTATTATGTTCATAACTATCCATAATGTGATTCTCTAAACCTATTAAAATGGCTCAGGCAAAAATCTCCAAATCTTTCAGTCGTTTGTAAAGTCCTGCCTTTTCCATTAAAGCCTGATGTTTGCCCTGTTCAACTATTCGTCCTTCATCCAACACACATATTTCATCAGCATGTTCAATGGTGTACAGGCGATGGGCAATGACAATCGTTGTTTTACCTTTCATCAGGTTTTCCAATGCAGCTCTTACTTCCCTCTCAGCTCCTGTGTCAAGGGAGGAAGTGGCTTCGTCCAATATTAAAATGGGGGCATCTTTTAAAATGGCACGGGCAATTGCAATACGCTGCTTCTCGCCCTGACTCAATTTCGTCCCACTTTCGCCTATTATTGTTTGATAGCCTTGTTCTTTTTCTTGAATAAATCCATGAGCAAATGCTTGCTTAGCTGCCTTTTTCACCTCCTCTTCACCGACACTCTTCAAGTTATAACGAATATTATTGTAAATGGTATCATGAAATAATACAGGCGTCTGACTTACATAAGCAAATAAACTGCGTAAATCATCAATTTTACACCTTGTCACAGGAATATCATCAATTCTGATTTCTCCTTTCGTAGCATCATGGAAACGTGGAAGCATATCTACCATGGTTGTTTTCCCCGAACCGGAGGGTCCTATCAGAGCGAGTGTCTGACCCTTTTCAATTCGTAGATTGATATCGTTTAAAATCCACTTCTTCTCAAACCTAAAACATACATTCTCAAACACGATATGCCTGTTGAAATCCTTTAAGATTTTTGCATTGGGTTCATCCACAATTTGCTCTTCTGTCTCCAGCAACTCCATAATCCGTTCATAGGATGCCTTCCCGTTTACAAATCCGGCATAAGAATTAGAAATGGCTCTTGTTGGGGCCATCAATTGCGAAAAAATGATCAGATAAGCAATAAATTCTTCCGAACTTAATCCACTTTCACCTTTAATAACAAGGCTTGCCCCAAACCACATTATAATAACTATTAAAAGTGTGGTGGATAGATCTATAAAGGGTGTTAATAACGATCGCCGTTTCCAGGAAGCACTAAATCTTGAAGTTAACTGTAAATTGGAACGGGAAAAATCTTCATAGGCCTCTTTCTCAGCTGTGAATGCCTTGACTATTTTAATATTTCCAAGTATTTCTTCAAGCACATTGATAATATTAGCAACACCTTCCTGCCTCTTCAATGTTACCTTTTTTAATTTGTTCCCCATTCGGCTGATAAAATAAAGACCCAGAGGCAACAATAAGATTACGAAAAGCGTAAGAGAAACACTCATTTTAAATAGAACCAGCAAGTACACAATAATTAACACCGGATCTCTGAGCACCGAAGTTACTGAATTAAGGATGGAAGCTTCAAACTCTCTGACGTCCATGGCAATGCGGCTAATGATATCCCCCTTTCGATGACCCACAAAATGTTGCAGATCAAGGTTCATTACTTTCGTAAAAAGCTTATTCCTAAGATTATAAGCCAAAACTAATCTTACCTTAAAAACAATATAACGTCCCAGGTAAGCAAAAAGATTCCTAAAGATCGCTGCAAGAAAAACAATTAAAACAATATAGGTCAGTGCCCTCAATTCACCATGTCTGTTAATAATGATGCCTAGCAGGTATAAAAAATTGTCCTTTAGCGCATCAAAAGAAAATGAAAACTCAGCCGGGGTAAGATGAGCATCAACACCTGAGAACAGCAAACTAAGCAAAGGAATCACCATTGATATTGACAATACAGCAAAAGCAGCCGACAGAAAATTAAAGACAATACTAAGCAGTAACCGGGGCCAAAAGCCCGACAACTCTTGTAGTATTGTCCTGGTTGTTCTCATTCATTTGGGCTTTCAAAAAGATGGCTTAATAAAATCAAATTCCGGTATAATTAAAGGGGGTTATTGCCAGTAATTCCTCCTTAACATTCTCGCTCACATCTAACTTTCCAATAAAATCTCTAATGGCATCCTCTGTAATAGCTTCGTTGGTTCTGGTTAGTTCTTTGAGGGCCTCATAAGGTTTCGGATAATTCTCACGGCGCAGAATGGTCTGAATAGCTTCAGCCACCACTGCCCACTGCTGGTTCAAATCTTCGTGAATCGCCTCTTTATTCACCAAAATCTTATTTAATCCCTTTAAAAGTGATTTTAAAGCGATTAGACTATGCCCCAAAGGCACGCCTATATTTCGAAACACTGTACTATCGGTAAGATCCCGCTGTAGTCGCGAAATAGGAAGCTTTTCAGCAAGATGAGAAAAAAATGCATTCGCAATTCCTAAATTCCCTTCGGCATTTTCGAAATCAATGGGATTTACCTTATGAGGCATAGCGGAGCTGCCAACCTCCCCTTTTTTAATTCGTTGTTTAAAATATCCCATGGAAATATAGCTCCACATATCGCGAGACAAATCAATCAAAATAGTATTGATTCGGGCCAGGGCATTAAATCCGGCGGCAAAATTATCATAGTGTTCTATCTGTGTAGTAGTTTGAGAGCGATCCAGCCCTAAAACATTGTTGACAAAGCTGTTTCCAAACTTCACCCAGTCCACCTCCGGATAGGCCACATGATGAGCATTGAAATTCCCCGTAGCTCCTCCAAATTTTGCAGAAAACGGCACCTGATGCAAAAATTCCAATTGTTTTGTAATACGTTCCTCAAATACTTTTATTTCCTTCCCCAGACGTGTTGGCGAGGCAGGCTGACCATGCGTTCTTGCCAACATTGTAATATCCTTCCACTCTTTGGTTAGCGATTTAAGTTTATCGATCAATTCATCCAAAACAGGATAAAAAACATATTCCATGGCATCTTTGTAACTTAAAGGAGTTGCTGTATTATTCACATCCTGGGAGGTGAGTCCAAAATGTATAAACTCTTTGTATTCTTCAAGCCCTAAGGCATCGAATTTTTCTTTTAGGAAATACTCTACCGCTTTCACATCATGATTTGTGACTGCTTCAATTTCTTTAATTTTACGCGCCTCATCCAGTTCAAACCCCTGATAAATCTTTCTTAACTCAGAATGTTTTTTTTCATCTAGCTCCTTCAGCTGAGGCAATGGAATCTCACTCAAAGCAATAAAATATTCAATCTCCACCAGCACCCTGTACTTTATCAATCCAAATTCTGAAAAATACCGGTCAAAATTTTCTGTCTTCCCTCTGTATCTTCCGTCGACAGGTGAAATTGCGGTTAAGTTTTCTAACTTCATCAGTATGTATACTTTTTATGGTTCTTTGAATTAATTATTTCTTGCTTTCAAGCCTCTAAACTGAAAAATCTCATCAAAATGAAGCTCTTCCCTTACAAAAGTATAATTTATATGCTTACAAGTACATTTTCCGGTGCTAAATTTATCTGGCACATCACAATTCTAAAAGATAAATTATCCTGGACAAAAAATTCAGAGGATTTTTGTAGATTCGTCCAACAATAGGAATCTTATTCTTTTTCCTGTTAAAACATCGAATCATGAGTAAAATTCGCATATCAGCTGTTTCATATTTGAATACTATCCCTTTCATTTATGGACTTGAGAAATCAGGCATCCAAAAGACCATTGCGGTAGAAAGAGATGTGCCTGCGATTTGTGCGCAAAAATTACTCAACAACGAAGCAGATATTGGTCTTATTCCGGTTGCAGCTCTTTTGAATATGAACGAATATCATATTTTAGGCGATTATTGTATAGGAGCCTCCTCCCCGGTGAGAACAGTAGCGCTAATGAGTAATGATGACATCGCTGATATTCAAAGCATCTATCTGGATCCTCAAAGCCGTTCTTCAAATAATCTTGCACGGATGTTGGCGCATGAATACTGGAACATATCTCCTAAATGGGTAAATACTCAACTAATTCCGCAACAACTGGAGAATAATACTGCCGCAGTTTTTATCGGCGATAAAGTTTTTAAGGAAGAAAAAAAATACAGCCACCGGTTTGATTTGGCCGAAACCTGGATGAACTATACAGGAAAAGCATTTGTCTTTGCTGCATGGATCAGCAACAAGAAACTTGATCCGGCTTTTAAAAAAGAATTTAACAATGCTTTAGCTTTTGGATTGGAAAACATAAGGCCTGCGATTGCCGAATTTTCTAAGCCCTATCCACTTACTGAAAAGGAGATTTTTGTTTATCTTACAAAAAATATTGATTTTCACCTGGACAAAAGCAAGCGGGAAAGCATGAAAATGTTTTTAGACTGGGTAAAAGCCCACCCACTGCCACCCGGGTAACTTTTTAAGCAATGTTTCCAGGATATCTATACTGCATATGTGCGAAAAAGCAATACGATAAAATAGTATATAAATACAGCCAAATTTTCTATAAAACATCTATAAATGAAAACATTAAAAAATTTTCTGATTTTCGCAATACTGGTTTTTTTGCCGGAATTTCATTTATATGCTCAGGCAAAACCTGATTCTGTGGCCACCAATAAAGTTTTCGTATTTAACATTAATGAAAACATTGAGCCGGCCATGTGGCGATTAACACAAAAAGGTTTTAATGCTGCAAAAGAACAAGAAGCTGATTATATTATTATTCGGCTGAACACTTATGGTGGGATGGTAAATATAGCTGACTCCATCCGTACAAAAATACTCAACAGCCCCAAACCGGTATTCGTTTTCATTGAAAATAATGCTGCATCTGCCGGTGCACTTATTTCTATTGCTGCAGACCGAATTTATATGAAAAAGGGCTCCCGAATCGGAGCCGCCTCAGTCGTCAATCAGCAGGGCGAAATCATGCCCGAAAAGTACCAGTCGTATATGCGATCTACAATGCGTGCAACTGCAGAATCGCATGGAAAAGATACAATCGTTAAAAATGGAGATACCCTTTACAAATGGAAACGCGACCCACTTATTGCAGAAGCGATGGTAGATCCCAGGGTGGTTGTAGAAGGAATTTCCGACTCTACCGAAATTATCACTTTCACTGCACAGGAAGCTATTCAGAATGGCTATTGTGAGGGAATTGCTTCGAACCTTAACGAGGTGCTTAAGAAAGCCAAAATAAAAGATTACAGCATTGCCGAATACAAAAGAACAGGATTGGAAAAGTTGATAGGATTGCTTTCAAGTCCGGCTCTTCAAAGTATCTTTATCATGATTATTGTTGGCGGCATCTATTTTGAATTACAGACACCGGGAATTGGCTTTCCTATTGCTGCGGCAGCGCTGGCTGCACTGCTCTACTTTGCTCCTTTGTACCTTGAAGGCCTGGCAGAAAACTGGGAATTGGGAATCTTCATCCTGGGAATCATCCTCATTGCTGTTGAAATATTTGCCATCCCGGGATTTGGTGTCGCCGGGGTACTGGGCATATTACTTACTATAGCCGGACTGGTCCTTAGCATGGTGGATAATATCGTGTTTGATTTTCAGTTCCATACTATTGAAGCTGTACGAATCTTATTATCGTCTTTTGTTATTGTTTCTCTTTCCATGTTGTTTTCTCTTATTCTATCGATATACCTAAGTAAAAAGCTACTCACTTCCACACGTTTTTCTCAGCTGATTTTATCCGATACGCAGCAAAAAAGCGACGGCTACATAGGTGTTGATGAGCATCTGGAGGGTCTGAAAGGAAAAACAGGTATTGCTGCAACAGTATTGCGACCAAGCGGAAAAGCGGAAATTGAAGATGAAATATATGACGCCAAATCAGAAGTAGGGTATATTGAAAAAGGGGAAAAGATTAAAGTCATCAGGTGTGGTACCAACCAAATCTACGTGATGAAAACAGACGAACACTAAAAGAAAACTAAACATGGAGTTACACAAGAACATAAGGATTAGAGATTATCTGCCCAGGGATTATAATCAGCTAATGAAATTATGGGAAATAACAGGTATTGGGGGTGCCCATCGAGGAGATACATCAGAAATTATCACACACTCCATAGAACTGGGAGGTAAACTCATCGTACTGGAAGAAATAAAAACCAATCAATTAATAGGATGTTCTTGGATGACATTTGACGGAAGAAGAATTCATCTTCATCACATAGGTGTCCATCCTGAATATCAAAATAAAGGTTATGGAAAGCTTCTGACAAGAACCTCTCTTAACTATGCAAAAGAAAAAGGCTATCAAATTAAACTGGAAGTTCATCAAAGCAATATAAAAGCTATAGAAATTTATAAAAATGAAGGATTTGCCAGACTTGGTGATTATGATATTTATATCGTTCGGAATTTTAGCAAGTTATAAGCAATCGTTAAATGATTCTTAATTTTACATTAAAAAAATTTCCAACTCCACAATTATTTTTTTAAATTTAAGGTCGTTTAACAAACAAAAACGCAAAGCTTATGACATTAACATTCAATGAGTTACGCAAAATAAAGGATCAGCTCCCGGATGGCGGCATCAAAAAAATCGCCAACCAACTGAACCTAAATGCGGAGACTGTTCGCAACTATTTTGGCGGTGCTAATTACCGCGATGGTGAAAGCGTTGGAATTCATTTTGGACCCGGCCCAGACGGCGGAGTTGTAACTTTGGATGATACTACTATTTTAGATAAGGCCAGAGAACTAATCAAAGATGAATCCAATCAAAATTAAGAGGAGCTAAAAAATTTGTAAAGCAGGAAGAAAGAAATAGCTTCCTGCTTTTTTATTTTAGGCATGAGTAAAGAACGTACAGCAAAATGCATTGACCTATCGGAAAAAGAATGGAACCCTATTCTCCTCCCCTTTCTTCGTAAACTATTTTCAGACAGTCGCCTTCCATCACACGATTATTATCACCATCTTAGGGTCTGGAATTACCTGAAATACCTGATGTTATCGCTAGCCGAAGAGAAGAACTTCGACAAAAGTTATACGGATAACGCGATTTTCGCTGCACTTTTTCATGATACAGGCATGATAGAAACCCTTGGCCCTAAACATGGAGAAAACAGCAAGAAAATCTGTATAAATTTCATTGAAAATTCAACAGAAATGAATTCGGCCAATTTTGAACCTGCATTTACCGCCATTGTCAATCATGATAAAAAAGAATACAAAGAAAAAAACACCCAGACAGATAATTTGAGTGTATTGCTCCCCATAGCTGATGATTTGGATGCCTTTGGCCGAATTGGAATTTTACGGTATTACGAAATTTACTATTTAAGGGGAATCACTGAAAAGGAAATCCCGGGAATGGTGGTAAAGAATCTGCAGAAACGCTGGGAGCACTTTAATTTTCATTTTAATAAATTCAAGCGCATTGAAGAATTTCACAGGAACCGCTTTCAGGAAAGCTACAAATACTATGAGAGGCTAGACAAGGCTTATCGGCAATTCGACTCATGTGGAGAAACCCCGGTAGTGGAACTTTCCAACCTACTTAAAACAAAATTTACAGGCCAATCAGATAGTATCCAGGAATTCTTAGACCAGGAATTGCAAAAGAAAGAAGAGCACTCTGAAGAAGTCTGGAAATTCTTGGTTGGATTACAAAAAGAGTTGGATGGTTCTCCTATTTAATTTCAAAATCCAACATTTTCCAATCTTCCAGAAATGCTGTTAGCCGATCTCCTATTTTAACCGGTCCTACACCCGATGGCGTTCCGGTAAACATCAAATCGCCAATCTTAATGGTAATAAAACGTGAAACATGTTCAACTAACTGATCTACCGGAAAAATCATATCTTTGGTATTCACCTCTTGCACCACTTCCCCATTCTTTTCCAATCGTATGTTCAAATCTTGGATATCAGCTAATTGATCTACAGGAATAAAATCGCTTATGGGCGCTGAACCATCAAAAGCTTTTGAAACCTCCCAGGGCAAACCTTTCTCTTTAGCTTTTCGCTGTAAATCCCTGGCTGTCAAATCAATTCCCAGGGCAACGCCATCATAATAGCGGTGCGAAAACTTTTTATCTATATTTTTGCCAAGCCGATTAAAGCGCACAACAAGCTCCAACTCGTAATGAATCTCCTTCGAAAAACCAGGATAGAAGAAGGGTTTATTGTTTTTGATCAGGGCAGACTCGGGTTTCAAAAAAAACACAGGTTCTTTCGGCACTTCCGATTTCATCTCTTTTGCATGGTCGGTATAATTTCTTCCAATCGCAAATATTTTCATAGCTCTACTTGTTAAAGTTTCGCAGCTTAATCATGGTAAGGACTTTCTTGGTATATCGGGGAAAATCGCTATTAATAATCCACCCATAATACCCCGGTTCCTTTTGCAATACTTCCTCAACAGGCTTCCCTTTGTGTTTTCCAAAGTTAAAACACTCTATTCCATCCTCATTGTAAACAATTCGTCCGGCAAAATCCGCATTGCGCTTATGCGCCGAAAATTTTGAAAGAGAAGGGATTTCATTCTCCAGCTCTTCGTAATAATCGAGCTGTGCTTTCAGTATTTCGTAAGTAGCCTTGGTATCGGCGGCAGCTGAGTGAGCATCTTCAAGGGTTTTCTTGCAATAAAACCTGTATGCTGCTTCCAGTGTGCGCTGCTCCATCTTATGGAAAATTACCTGTACGTCTACCAACTGATGCTTTTTCAGATCAAAGTCAACCTCTGCACGTAGAAATTCCTCTGCAAGCATAGGAACATCAAACTTATTGGAATTATATCCTGCAATATCGCAACCTTCAAAAAACTGTGCGATCTGCTTTGCCAGTTCTTTAAATGAAGGTTTGTCTTTTACTTTTTCATCTGTAATTCCATGTATCTCAATTGATCTGGGATCAATTGGCTGTTCCGGATTTACCAGGTAGGTTACCTGTTCCTCTTGCCCGTCAGGATGCACTTTTAGCATTGAAATTTCAATAATACGGTCATTGGTAATATCTATTCCGGTGGTCTCGAGGTCAAAAAAAACAATTGGTTTCTTCAAATTAAGTTGCATGGCTATCGTCTAAAAAAGAAAAAGAGCTTCTTGAGGAAACTCTTTTTCGGGTTATCTAATTCATTAATATTAAGCATTAATCATCATTGGCATCAACAGCATGAGCACATCTTCATTCTCATCCTCTTTTTCCACCGGGAATATGATTCCTGCCCTGGAAGGATCGGAAAGCTCCATCAAAATATCTGCCGATTCAATATTGGAGAGGATTTCTACCAGGAAGCTGGATTTAAATCCAATTTCCATATCATCTCCTTCATACTGGCACTTCAGCAATTCATTTGCCGATATCGAGAAGTCAATATCCTGTGCAGAAACCGTAAGCTGATTACCTTTCAGATCCAGTTTAATAAGATTGCTGGCCTGATTCGAAAAAAGCGACACCCTTTTCAGTGCATTATAAAGCTCCAATCTGTCAATCGTTAATTTATTTGGATTATCTGTCGGAATAACTGCATTATAGCTTGGGTAGTTTCCTTCCACTAACCGGCACACCATTTTGTAATTGGAGAGATGAAAAAAGGCATTTTTCTCATCAAACTCGATCATCACATCATCCTCTTCTTTGGGAAGAATTCCTTTAAGCAGGCTTGCGGGTTTTTTGGGCAGGATAAATGAAGATTCCTGTTCCGCTTTCAAGTCCATTCTTCTGTAGCGTACAAGCTTATGCGCATCGGAAGCCACAAAAGTGATGTTATCCGGAGACATCTCCAGAAAGATCCCGTTCATAACGGGACGCAACTCATCATCTGCTGTTGCAAAAATGGTTTTCACAATACCGGTAAGCAAAGCAGCAGAAGGCAGCTGTAAGCTCATTTTCTGATCTTCTTTAATAACCGGCAGTTGTGGAAAATCTTCCCCATTCTGACCCACAATATTGTATGTACCATTCTCCGAGCTAATTACAATACTGAATGACTCGTCATCAATATTAAAGGTCAGGGGTTGATCCGGAAATTCTTTAAGAATATCCGTCAATATTCTGGCAGGAATCGCAACAGCACCCTCATCAGTAGCATTCTCAAGTTCCAAACTTGTAATCAAGGTTGTTTCCAAATCTGAGGCTGTTATTGTCAGTTCATTTCCTGCAAGCTGAAAGAGATAATTGTCCAGAATGGGCAAAGTATTTTTATTGCTGATCACTTTGCTTATGGCCTGAAGATGGCTTAACAATTCTGTACTGGATAAAACAAACTTCATTATCTGTGATTTTTAATTATTTA